>VAYD01000341.1 GCA_005883905.1 Actinomycetota bacterium | reverse complement strand
GGCGAGTCGCTGATGGGACTGCGCACGGGCGAGCGCCTGACCGTCGCCGACCTGCTGCGCGGGCTGCTGATCGTCTCGGCCAACGACGCGGCCGTCACGCTCGCGAACGACATCGCAGGCTCGCAGAAGGCGTTCGTGCGGATGATGAACCGCCGCGCGCGCGAGCTCGGGCTGCACGACACCCATTACGCCAATCCCGTCGGGCTGGACGCGCCGGGCAACTACTCCTCGGCGGCCGACCTGGTGAAGCTCGCGCTGGTGCTGCGCCAGCGCGCGTTCTTCCGCGCGACGACGAACCTGGCGACGGCGACGCTGCGCTCCGGCTCGCACGTGCGCCACCTCGTCAACCGCAACGACCTCGTGCGAACCGTGCCCTTGGTCAACGGCGTCAAGACCGGGCATACCACCCCGCGCCGGGGTCACGCTCATCAGCGCGGTGCTCGGCGATCCGAGCGACGAGGCGCGCGACAGCGATTCGCTGCGGCTGCTGCGCTACGGGCTGTCGCGCTACCACCGCAGCGTGCCGGTACGCAAGGGAGCGGTCTTCGCCGACGCGGCGCTGAAGTACCGCGACGATCGCGTCGACCTCGTCGCCGCGCGCACCGCGATGCGCGTCGCGCGCCGCGGCGAGCGCGTGACGACCCACGTCGTCGGCGCACCGTCGGAGATCGAGGGTCCGATGGCGGCGGGAACGCGGGTCGGCACGATCCTCGTGCGCCAGCGCGGCCGCGTCGTCGACCGCGTCGCGCTGGTCACGCCGCACGAGATCGCCGCGCCGACGCTCGGCCAGCGGGTCGGCGACTACCTCGGCCGATCGTCCACCCGTGCCGTCCTTGCCATCCTCGCGCTCTGTAGCTTGTACCTGGCTCTGATGCGGCGACGGTTCACGCGGCGGCGCAACGGAGCAGAGGGGCACGGACTCGCATCGTGATCATCACCGTCACGCTCAACGCAGCGATCGACAAGTCCCTGTCGGTCCCGAGCTTCCGCCTCGGCCGGCGCCACCGCACGGTCGATCAGACGACCATGGCGGGCGGCAAGGGGGTCAACGTCGCGCGCACGCTCAAGACCCTCGGCCAGCCTGTCATCGCGACTGGGTTCGCCGGCGGCCCGACGGGCACCCGCATCGTCGAGCAGCTCACCGCCGAGTCGATCCTCAACGACTTCGTGCGGATCCGCGAGGAATCGCGCACCAACACGGCCGTGTACGACCCGACCAACGGCCAGCAGACCGAGATCAACGAGCGGGGGCCGGCGGTCAGCTCGACCGAGCTGGAGCTGTTCCGCGACAAGCTGCTGTACCTCGCGCGCGGCGCCGACATCGTGGCCTTCGCGGGCTCGCTGCCGCGTGGGGTCGACACCGACATCTACGCCGGCCTGATCCGCGACCTGCGCTCCAGCGACGTGATGACGATCGTCGACACCGACGGCGACCCGCTGCGCCACGCGGTGCGCGCGGAGCCCGACGTGATCTCGCCGAACATCCTCGAGGCCGAGGAGCTCGTCGGCCACGAGTTCAACGACGAGGAGGACCGCGTCATCGCGGTGCGCGAGATGCTCGCGCTCGGCTCGCGCGAGGCGATCATGACCGTCCCCGACGGCTGCGTCGCATGCGTGCTCGTCGACGCCGTGCCGACGCTCTTCCGCGTGATGATCGAGCCGCGCGAGGCGGTCGCGCCGGTCGGCGCCGGCGATGCGTTCCTCGCCGGCTACGTCGCCGCCCGCTACGAGGGCCGCGCGCCGAGCGAGTGCCTGCGCTTCGGCGTCGCCTGCGGCGCCGAGTCGACCTCGCGCCTGGGCGCCGGCCTCGTCGACCCGCGCGAGATCGACAAGCTCATGGGCGACGTCGAGGTCCGCGAGTTGGCGGAGCCCGCTGAAGTGCCATAGGCCGTTCGGGCAACGTCTGGTCCGGCGGTTAGGGTCGGCGACCGCGCCACCGACGGGGGACGGACTGGCTGCGTCCATCTCGATCGTCACAGCGCCGGCACATGACGCTCAAACAGTGAGGATGATCTAGATGCGTACAACGCTGATCGCCGCCCTCGTGGCGGCGGCAACCGCGGCTGCCCCGGCGGCCGCGTCGACCACCGTCGGGAGCACGATCGCGGGCGACAGCTCGAGCTCGTGCGACACGGGGACGATCGTGTGGAACGCGGACCCAGGCACCGTCGTGCCGGCGGGCGGCGGCGTGATCACGTCGCTGTCGTCGAAGTCAGGGTCCGACGGCAACCACGTCAGCCTCAAGGTCATGAGGCCGGGCAGTGGCACGGCGACGGTCCTCGCAACCACTCCGCTGCTGACCTATAGCGGCGGCGCGGCCGGTCAGACAGGGCTGCGCGTGCCGGTGCAGGCCGGCGACGTCGTGGCGATCTGGGTGGGCAACGACGCCACGGAGTGTGCGGTCAACGGCAGCGGCGGGGCGATCGCAGGCAACACCGGCATCGCGACCGACCCGCAGCCGGGCGCGTCGGTCCCCTTCATGTCAGCGAGCGGAGCCACCATCGCGGTCAGCGGCACGCTGGAGCCCGACGCCGACCGTGACGGCTTCGGCGACGAGACGCAGGACAGCTGCCCATCGGATGCGGCGATCCACGAAGGCTCGTGCGTCGTGGACCTCGGCGCCGCGCTCACCGCGGTCCCGTCGAAGATCGGCGTGGGCGACGTGAGCGTCCTCACCGCCACGATCAGCAACGCCTCGACCGGGACCGGTCAGGGGATCACGATGCTCACCACACCGTCGCCGGGCCTCAGCGTCCTGACGACGAGCCTCGGCTCGGCGTGCACGTTCGCAGGCGCGCTGAGCTGCCCGCTCGGCTCGCTCGCCGGCGGCGCGTCGCAGGCGATCATCATCGTGGTCAAGGGCAACCAGACCGGTGCGCAGAACGTGACGGTTGGCCTGACGGCCTCATCGACCGACCCTAACGCGGCCAACAACACCGCGAGCCAGGCGATCACGGTGGAGCGCAGGGAAGCCGTCCAGTGCCGGGTGCCGAAGCTGACGGGGCTGACCAAGGCCTTCGCGAAGACGCTGCTCGAGGCGGTGCACTGCAAGCTCGGCAAGGTCACGAAGAAGGCGTCCGCGAAGGGCAAGGCCGGCACGGTCATCAAGCAGGCCAAGAAGCCCAAGACGACGCTGAAGGCGGGCTCCAAGGTGAACGTCACCGTCAAGAAGTAGCCGCTGTTTGCGGCCCCGGTGCGCCAGGCGCGTGCCGGGGCCGCTGCTACCATCGGCCGGGCGTGGTTCGCTGCCGCCACATCCACGCCGCAACGTCCCGTACCCCTGATCTGGACCCCGCCTGCGCGGGGTCTTTTCGTCCGCCCTCGTCCTTAGGATTCGCCAATGGAGATTGAGATCGGCCGCGGGAAGAAGGCCCGCCGCGCGTATGGCTTCGACGACATCGCGATCGTGCCCTCGAGGCGGACGCGGGACCCCGACGACGTCGACATCTCCTGGAAGCTCGGCAACTATCGCTTCGAGCTGCCGCTGCTGGCATCCGCCATGGACGGCGTGGTCTCGCCCGCGACGGCGGGGATCGTCGGCAAGCTCGGCGGCCTGGCGGTCCTGAACCTCGAGGGGATCTTCACCCGCTACGAGGACGCCGACGAGCAGCTCGCTCGCATCGCAACGCTCCCGAAGGAGATCGCGACGCGCGAGATGCAGGAGATCTACAAGGAGCCGATCAAGCCCGAGCTGATCGCGCAGCGGATCCGCGAGATCAAGGACCAGGGCGTGGTCTGCGCGGCGTCGCTGACGCCGCAGCGGGTGCGCAAGCACTACGAGCTGGCGCTCGAGGCCGGGCTCGACGTCCTCGTCATCCAGGGCACCGTCGTCTCCGCCGAGCACGTTTCCGAGGACACCTCGCGCCCGCCGCTGAACCTCAAGGAGTTCATCCGCGAGGTCGGCGTGCCAGTCGTCGTCGGCGGCTGCGCCAGCTACCACACGGGCCTGCACCTCATGCGCACCGGCGCGGCGGCCGTGCTGGTCGGCGTCGGGCCCGGGGCGGCCTGCACCACGCGCGGCGTCCTGGGCGTCGGCGTCCCGCAGGCGACGGCGATCGCCGACGTGGCCGGCGCGCGCTCGCAGCACATGCTCGAGACGGGCGAGTACTGCCAGGTGATCGCCGACGGCGGCATGCGCAACGGTGGCGACGTCTCGAAGGCGATTGCGTGCGGCGCGGACGCCGTGATGATCGGGTCGCCGCTGGCCCGCGCCAACGAGGCGCCCGGGCGCGGCTTCCACTGGGGGATGGCCACGTTCCACCCGTCGCTGCCGCGCGGCGCGCGGGTCGCGACGATCCAGAACGGCACGATCGAGGAGATCCTCAAAGGCCCGGCGCGCGAGAACGACGGCACCTTCAACCTGATGGGCGCTCTGCGGACGTCGATGGCCACGTGCGGCTACAAGGACATCGCGGAGTTCAACCGGGCCGAGCTGATGATCGCCCCTGCGCTGATGACCGAAGGCAAGCAGCTGCAGGCCTCGCAGGGCGTTGGCATGGGCTCGCGTGGCGCAGCCGTCGCGGCCCACGGCGGCGCCGGATCGAGCGA
>VAYD01000319.1 GCA_005883905.1 Actinomycetota bacterium | reverse complement strand
GCTGCGGGCGCGCCTGCTCGAGCTCCTGGGCGAGCGCGCCGGCGAACCCCTCGCGCCCCCGCGTGGAGACGTAGGTGTTGAAGTCGCAGTACCCGCAGCGCACCGCGCAGAACGGGACGTGGACGTAGATGCCGAGCGGCGATGCCATGCGCTCCTGACTGTAGGGTCCTGGCGATGCGAGGTGCCCTGGCGGCCGCGCTCGCCCTCGCGCTGCTGGCGGGCGGGTGCGGAGGCGACACGAAGTCCAAGAACGACTACATCGACCAGGTCAACAAGGCCCAGTCGGACTTCGTTTCGGTCGTCGACGACTCCGAGTCGAAGATCCAGGGCAACGGCACCGATCAGGAGACGGCGAAGCAGCTCGACATGATCCGCGTGGCGGCGGCGAAGGTCGTGGTCAGGCTGCGCGCGATCAAGCCGCCCGCCAAGGTGCGCACGCTGCACGCGAGCCTGGTCAAGGAGGCGCAGGGCCTCGTCGCCGCGTTCCGCAAGGCAGCCGACGCCTACAGCTCAGGCGACCCGTCGAAGATCCTCACCGCCAAGGCCAACCTGGGCAAGGACATTGAGCAGGTCAACGGGCAGCTGAACGCGACGATCACCGAGCTGAACAACAAGCTGCACTAGCCGAAGACGTCGTCCAGGACCGGGTCCAGCTCGGCGTCCGGGTAGCGGTCGCGCAGGCGCATGGCGGTCTGGTCGCGGGTCGAGCCGGCGACGGCGAGCTCGATCGCGGCGAGGCGGATCGGGTCGGCGGGATCCGGCACGGACGGCGCGGGCGGCGGCGCGGCGCCGCCGTCGAGCTCGTCCATCCGCGCAGCGAGCCCGTCGAGCCGGGTGCGGGCCTCGTCGGCGCGCGCCACGACCGCGTCGAGGATCGTCGTCAGGCGAACGGTGGGGTCGGCGTCCATCGCGCGGCGATCCTCGCACAGCGCGCGCCGATTATCGTGCCCTGCATGTCGCCGTTCTGGATCTGGACGCAGGCCGCGATCATCGCCTTCGTGCTGGCGGGGATCGTGATCGCGATCGTCAAGCTCGCCTGAGCATCCCGAGCAGCCCGCGCTTGCGCGGGGCGACAGGAGGCGGCGGGGCAGGAGGGAGCGGCGTGCCGTCCAGGATCGCGAGCGGGACCGCGCGAGCGTGCCAGTCGGCGCTCTCGCCGAAACCGGCCTGCTGCAGCTCGGGCCCGATGCTCGGCGGCCGGCGCATCCCCGCCCCATGCCCGTCCGAGGCGATGTCGTGCACCATCCCCCGCTCGAGCAGCCCGCGCGCGAAGCGCTCCACAGTCCGCCCGAACCGCCCGACGAACGCGCCCGCCGTGACCGACGTCAGCATCCCGGCGGCGACGAGCGCCTCGAGGCGGTCGGGCTCGCGGTGAAATCCCGGGCAGCGCTCGGGGTGGGCCAGCAGGATCCGGTGGCCGCGGTCCGCGAGCGACGCCACGATCGCGTCGAACCCTGCCGACGCGGCCGTGTAGGGGCACTCGATCAGTAGATATGTCCCGCCCGCCCCGCCGCCGAGCCGCAGGGCGACGAGCTCCTCGTCGGACAGGTCGGCTGCCCGCGTCATCGCGATCTCCGCGCCCGTGCGGACCTCCAGGTCGATCCCCTCGGCGAGCAGCGCGTCGTTGACCCGGGCCGTGCCCTCGGCGATGACCTGCACCGTCACGCCCGGCCACTCCCAGCTCACGTGCGGCGTCGCCACGATCGTCCGCGTGCCCGCGGCGACCGCGGCGCGGCACAGCTCCATGCTGTCGGCGAGCGTCTCGGGGCCGTCGTCGACGCCCGGCAGCACATGGCAGTGCAGGTCGATCACGGATTAGAGTCTCGCCTATGTTCGGCTCGATCGTGGTGGGGACGGACGGGTCGGACACCGCCAAGGAGGCGGTCCGCCAGGCGGTCGAGCTCGCGCGCTCGGTCGGCGCCGAGCTGCTGCTCGTCAGCGCCTACCAGCCGGTATCGCGCGTCAGCGTGAACCGCGAGACCGCCCAGATGCCCGAGGACGTGCAGTGGATGGTGAGCGCGCGCGAGGACGTGGCGAGCCTGCTCGACGAGGCCGCCCGGACCGCCGGCGAGGCGGGCGTCCCCGTCCAGACGTTCCCCCGTCAGGGCGATCCCGCCGACGCGATCCTCGACGTCGCCGAGGAGCGCGACGCCGACCTGATCGTTGTCGGCAACAAGGGCATGACCGGCGCCAAGCGGTTCCTGCTCGGCTCGGTGCCCAACCGCGTGAGCCACCACGCGCCCTGCTCGGTGCTGATCATCCGGACGACGTAACCAGCAGCGACGCGCCGATCGCGCCGCCAAGGTCGCCGAGCGCGGCCACGCGGACCGCAGGCGGCGTGTCGTCGGCGAACAGGTGCGGCATCATCGCTTGCTCGATGCGACGGGCGAACGGCTCGCCGAGACGCACGCCCATCCCGCCGCCGATGACGACGGCCTCGACGCCGAGCAGGTTGACCGCGGATGCGACGCCGGCGCCAAGCGCCTCGACGGCCTCGTCGATGATGCGATGCGCCAGCGGGTCCTCGGCCTCCAGGGCGCGCGCCCAGACACCGCTCGAAAGCCGGTCGCGCCCGCGCTTCTCCATGATCTTGAAGAGCTCCGTGTGCTCGCCACGCGCGTGGAGCTTGCGGGCTCGCTGCTCCATCGAGCCGCGTCCCGCGTAGGCCTCGAGGCAGCCATAGCGCCCGCATGGGCACTGGCGCCCGCCGATGCGCACGACGACGTGCCCGAGCTCGCCCGCCGAGGGCGCGTCCAGCGGCTTGCCGTCGATGACGATCCCGCCGCCGACGCCGGTTCCCCAGAAGACGCCGAGCAGCGACGAGCACCCGCGGCCCGCGCCCAGCGCGAGCTCCGCGTCGGTCGCGACCTGGACGTCGTTGCCCAGGCGCACCTCGGCGCCGAGCTGCTCGGACAGCACGGCGCGGAGCGGGAACGGGTCGGTCCAGCCGGGCAGGTTGCCTGCCTGGGCGACGGTACCGGCCGCATCGTCGACGGCTCCCGGCGAGCCGACGCCCACGCCGGCGAGCTCTCCCGTCGCGACGCCGGCCTGGCCGGCCGCCTCGCTGAGCGCCTGTGCCATCGTCGCCGCGACGTCCGGCGGGCCGCCCGATGTGGGCGTCGGGTGGCGCGCGCTGCCGCAGGTCGAGACCGCCGCGCATGCTCATGCGCCTATTCTGGCGCTTTGGTGGCGCCCGGCGCAGTCGTGCCCGGCGCGGTCGCCGCCGCGGCGTCCAGCAGGCCCGCGCCGTAGCGCGTGTCGGGACCCGGGGCGCCGAGGTCGCGCGCGGTCGACTTCAGGCGCTCTTCGATCGCGCCAGGCGTCGGGTGCGCGCCGATCACCTTGGTGGCGATCACGAGCGCCGCGGCCGCCGCGACGTGCGGCGCGGCCATGCTCGTGCCTTCGTAGCCGCCCGGGATGCCGAAGCGGCGGTTCTTCGGGCCGCCCTCCAGGGTCACCTGGTAGATGTCGCGGCCCGGCTTCTCGGCCGGGTGGCAGTTCGGGTCGTCCTCGATGACGGCGTCCGCGCCTCCGCCCGGCGCGGAGATGTCGAGGCCGGTGCCCTGGTTGGAGAAGTCGCTCAGGCAGCCGTGTTCGGTGGTCGCGCCGACCGAGACGACATAGCGCGCGCGGGCCGGGTAGGCGACCGAGCGGTGCGCCTCGTTCCCCGAGGCGCCGACCAGGAACACGCCGCGGCGGTGCGCGTAGGCGAGCGCGTCGACCAGCTCGGGGATCTCGGACGCCGTGACGTCGGTCGAGAACTCGAGGCTGAGGTTGATCACCTGCGCGCCGTGGCGCACGGCGAAGCGCACGCCGGCGGCGATGTCGGACGCATCGCCCTCGCCGTGGTCGTCGAGCACGCGCACGGGCATGATCGTCGCGCCGTAGGCGAGGCCGGTCAGGCCCATTGCGGTCGTTCGCATAGTCGTCATGCGAGACGAAGTCGTAGCCCCGGACGAAGTGGGTGCCCGCGAGGTCCGGCGACTTGCGGAACGTGCCGCGGCGCGCGTACGCGACGCCGGTGTCGAGCACGGCGACGATCACTCCGCGGCCGCCGGGCGCGCCGGCGTTGATCGCGTTCTGCCAGGCGTCGGGCGCGTTCACGCTGAACGGGCCGGTGAAGTTCCACTGCACGTTGACCCAGTCGCCCGGGATCGCGCTGCGGCCCGGGTCGTCGGGGATGAACGCCGATGCGTGCGCCTTGACGTCGGGCACCGCATAGACGACGTCCTTGCGAGCGCGCAGGCGCCGCAGCGTCGCGCCGCTGTCGCGCACCTTCAGCACGCGCGTGT
>VAYD01000318.1:3493-6183 GCA_005883905.1 Actinomycetota bacterium | reverse complement strand
CGCGGGTCGTCCTTGGGGACCATGGTGGCGACGCACGAGAGCTCGCTCATCCCCCAGACCTCCTGGATCACGACCCCGGCCTCGGCGAAGTACTCGAGCACCTCGACCGGGATCGGCGCGGCGCCGATGACGAAGCGCTCGCACTGCTCGAGCCCTAGCGCCGCCTTGATCGCCCCCTTCTGCACGCCGCCGGCCTCGAGGGCGGCCTTCGCCTTCTCCCACACGCGCGGGACCGCGCCGAAGATCGTCGGGTGCACCTCGCGCACGACCGCCATGACCTCGCGCGGGTCGGGGCAGCAGGTCAGCGCGTGCCCGTAGGTGCAGAGCGCCGTGTACTGCGATGCCCAGCGGTCGGCGATGTGGGCGCTCGGCAGGAACGAGACCGCGCGGCCGGGCGCCAGCGCGCCGAGGAACTCGTCCAGGCCGCGCAGCTCGGCGAGCATGTTGGCGTGGGTGGTCTCGACGCCCTTCGGCGGGCCGGTCGTGCCCGACGTGTAGATCAGGGTGAGCGGGCCCGACGGCGCGCCAGACGGCCTCGTAGTCGAGGTCCGCCTCGGGTTCGAGCTCGCCGAGCTCCTCGACCACCACCACATCCGGGCCCTCCGGGATCCGCTCGGCGAACGCTCGCTCGACGATCACGAGCCTGTTCCCTGCGTCGCTGAACAGGTACTCGATCTGCTCGGGC
The DNA here is from genome assembly GCA_005883905.1 of Actinomycetota bacterium. Lineage (GTDB taxonomy): Bacteria > Actinomycetota > Thermoleophilia > Solirubrobacterales > Solirubrobacteraceae > AC-49. The sequence goes on along the minus strand of VAYD01000318.1, from coordinate 5,498 downwards.
GAGCTGGTGTTGTAGACGCTGAACGGCGTCGCGCCGAGGTGGATCGCGGCGAGGTCGACGACGTGGAACTCGGGCCGGTTGACCATCATCAGCCCGACCGTGTCACCGCGCCTGACGCCGAGCCGATGCAGCCCCCGCGCGACGCGCTCGACCTCGTCGCGCAGCTGCGCGTAGCTCAGCTCCAGCGACCCGTCCGGCGTGCGAACCGCGACGGCGTCGCCCCGCTGCGCCGCCGTGACCTGGAAGGCCTCGCACAGCGACCGCGCGTCAAGCGCAGCCGGCCGCGAAGCCCTGCTCTCCTCCTGCGTGGTGGCCATGGGGTCAAGTCTTTCATTGCCATACGGCAAAGAAAGACCTGACCCCTCCTGGTCCTACCTGGACGCTACGTGATGATCGGGATGATCAGGATCGCCACGATGTTGGCGACCTTGATCATGGGGTTGATCGCCGGGCCGGCGGTGTCCTTGAAGGGGTCGCCGACGGTGTCGCCGGTGACCGACGCGGCGTGGGCCTCGGAGCCCTTGCCGCCGAACGCGCCGTCCTCGATCAGCTTCTTCGCGTTGTCCCAGGCGCCGCCGCCGGCGGTCATGAGGACGGCGAAGAAGAAGCCGACCACGATCACGCCGATGAGCAGGCCGCCGAGGGCGCGCTCGTCGATCAGGCCGACGATCGTCGTCATGCCGATCGGCAGCAGCGACGGCAGGATCATCTCCCGCTGCGCGGCGCGCGTCACGAGCGCGACGGCGGTGTCGTACTCGGGCTGCTCGGTGCCCTCCATGATCCCCGGCTTCTCGCGGAACTGACGGCGCACCTCTTCGACGACGGCGCCGCCGGCGCGGCCGACCGCCTCCATCGACAGCGCGGCGAACAGGCAGACCATGAGGCCGCCGAGCAGCAGGCCCATGAGCACCGGGGGCTCGTTGATGCCGAAGCTGACCGGGTGGCCGAGGCCGTTCGGGCCCGTCAGCTCGGCCTGGAAGCCGGCGAACAGCACGACCGCGGCGAGCACAGCCGAGCCGATCGCGTAGCCCTTCGTCACGGCCTTCGTGGTGTTGCCGACCGCGTCGAGCGGGTCGGTCACGTCGCGGACCTCCTGGGGCAGGTCCGCCATCTCGGCGATGCCGCCTGCGTTGTCCGTCACCGGGCCGAACGCGTCGAGTGCGACGATCAGGCCCGTGAGCGACAGCTGGCCCATCACGGCCACGCCGATGCCGTAGATGCCCTCGGTGCCGCCGCCGGCGATCTTCCACGAGGTCAGGATGCCGAGCACGAGCACCAGCGCCGGCAGCGCGGTGGCCTGCAGGCCCTGCGCGAGGCCGGAGATGATGTTCGTCGCGTGGCCGGTCTGCGACGCGGCGGCCGTCTTCTTGACCGGGCCGAAGCGCGTCGACGTGTAGTAGTCGGTGATCACGAACAGCAGCGCGGTGACCACGATGCCGACGATCGAGCAGAGGTACAGGTCGCCGACGCTCGGGACCTGCAGCCGCGTCGGCGAGCTGAACGAGATGTCACTCATCAGCCACTTGGTGACCGGGTAGAACGCGGCGGCCGCGATCAGGCCGGAGGCGATCAGGCCCTGGTACAGCGCACGCTCGACATGGCCCGAGCGCGAGCGCACGAAGAACGTGCCGATGATCGACGCGATGATCGCGACGGCGCCGAGCACGAGCGGGTACAGCGCGACCTGCGTCTGCTCCTGGAAGGTCAGGACGCCGAGCAGCATCACCGCGACCGCGGTGACGGCGTAGGTCTCGAAGAGGTCGGCGGCCATGCCGGCGCAGTCGCCGACGTTGTCGCCGACGTTGTCGGCGATCACGGCCGGGTTGCGCGGGTCGTCCTCGGGAATGCCCGCTTCGACCTTGCCGACCAGGTCGGCACCCACGTCGGCGGCCTTCGTGAAGATGCCGCCGCCGAGTCGCGCGAACACCGAGATCAGCGAACCGCCGAAGCCGAGGCCGATCAGCGCGTCGACCGCCTGCTTGGGCGTCTGGTCGGCCAGCGACGT
>VAYD01000318.1:0-3453 GCA_005883905.1 Actinomycetota bacterium | reverse complement strand
TCCGCGACGCGCGCGTTCGAACGGACCGACACGTTCATGCCGATGTAGCCGGCCGAGCCGGACAGGATGCCGCCGATCGCGAAGCCGATCGCGACGCGGATGTTCTGGATCGGGATCAGCGCGATGAAGAGCACGACGCCGACGCCCGCGATCACCGAGTACTGCCGGTTCAGGTAGGCCCGGGCCCCCTGCTGAACGGCCCCGGAGATCTCCTGCATGCGCTCGTTGCCGGGCGAGAGCGCCAGCAGCGAGCGGGTCGTGAGGGCGCCGTAGAGCACGGCAAGCCCTGCGCAGACCAGCGCGACGACGACCCCGTGGTCAGTCAGGAAGTCACTCAAGGATGGGTCCTTTGTGGATGTCTTAGTTGCTTCGTGGCGCGGCCGGTTCCGTGGCCGCGCGAGGAAGAGCAGCGCAGGACGCCGCCTAGCTGCGGCGCCCCGGCCAAGAGGCGGCGCATCCTATCGGCTCATAGGACGGAAAGCCGTGCCGGTTACTGCCCCGGGACCCAGAGCCGACCCGAGGACTGGGCGGGTCCGGGATCGTCCGCGTTGGGCTGCTCCGGCCCACCTTCCCCGGACGGGGCAGGCTCGCCGCCCGCGATCTTCGTGTAGGCAAGCTGAAGTTGGCTCAGCGCCTCGCGGATCTGCGGCGCGTCCTGTCCCAGGAGCGGCTCGACGATCGGCAGCAGGGCGCGCACGCCCTCGATCGCCTGGCGCACCTGCTCGGGATCGCGCTCCTCCTCCGTGCCAGGACTCAACCCGGCCTTGCGGCCGCCGAGGTTGAGCAGCGACACGAGCGTCTGAATGAGGACATCCTCGACGCGGATCTGCTTGAGCTGGGCCTCGTAGGCCGCGGCCAGCTCCTCGTCGGTCGGTTGGCGTGGCGGCTGCTGCTCGCTCATGAGGCGGTCACGCCCGCAGCATACGTCGCACGCGTCTCGCGCACGGTCTCGGCGAAGACGTCGCCCATCGCGACGCCCTCGGCGATCAGCGCGCGCTGGCGCTGCGCGCCGTTGCGATCCGGAAGGTCGACGTCGAGCCCGTGCTCGGCGCGCACCGGCTCGGTCCACGCCAGCAGCCGGTCGCCGGCCTCGGCGGTCGGATGCTCGGCGCGCGAGTCGAAGTCGATCATCCGCCCGTCGAGCCCGTAGCGCACCGCGCGCCAGAGGTTCTCCTCCAGCAGGCGGTGTGGATGGTCCGGCGCCGGGAGGCCCTCGTCGTGGTCGCGGGCGGCCTGCAGAACGCAGGCGGCGATGAGCGCCGCGAGGCCGTCGGACTCGCGCACGGTCGACTGCGCGTCGCAGATGCGGACCTCGACGGTGCCGAACGCGAAGTGCGGGCGCACCGACCACCAGACCTGCGTGTACTCCTGGATCGAGCCGGTGCGGATCAGCAGGTCGAGGTAGTCGCGGTAGCCCTCCCACGACCCGTAGGCGTCGGGGATGCCGCAGCGCGGGAACGACTTGGTGAACGCCTGCGTGCGGGCGGAATGCAGGCCGGAGTCCAGCCCGTCGAGGTAGGGCGAGCTCGCGCTGATCGCCAGCAGGTGCGGTAGGACGGAGCGCAGGCGATCGCAGACCTTCACGGCGCGGTCGATGTCGCGGATGCCGACGTGGACGTGCAGCGAGAACGTGTTGTTGCGCCGCGCCACGTACTGCAGGCCCTCGACGACGCCGCGGTAGTGCTCGGTGTCGATGTTCGGCTGCTCGCGGTAGTCGGCCCACGGATGCGTGCCGGTCGAGCCGAGCGCCACGCCGCGGGCGGCGCACAGCGCGAACAGGCGCGTACGCGCGTCGCGCTGGTGGGCGAGCGCGTCGGCGAAGTTCTCGCCGCGGCCCGATCGGATCTCGATCTCGCTGGCGATCAGCTCGCCCGCGATCGAGTCGCACAGCACCGGATCGGCCTTCGCCGCATCGCGCAGCTCCTCGAACCGCGGGACCATGTCCAGCGAGGCGACATCGAGGACCTGGAACTCCTCCTCGATCCCGATCGTTGCATCGGTCGATGCGGCGTAGGCCTCAGGGACGGCCTCGAGGTCGATCGGGACGAACTCGCCCATTACGTCAAATAGAAGTAGAGCGCGTAGAGCAGGTCGACGGCGGGACTGGACGTGTGGACCGTGACCTCGGGCGGCACCTGCAGCAGTGCCTCGGAGTAGTTGAAGATGATCTTCACGCCGGCGTCGACCAGCTCGTCGGCGAGCGGCTGCGCCGCGGTGGTCGGGACGGCGAGCACCGCCACGACGATGTCCTCGTCCAGGACCGTCTGGCGCAGGTCGTCGACGGCGCGCACCGTCTGCTGGCCGACCTTCGTCCCGACCTTCTTCGGGTTGGCGTCGAAGATCGCGACGACCCGGAAGCCATGGTCGGCGAAGATGTCGCTGGAGGCGATCGCCTTGCCCAGGTGGCCGGCGCCGAACAGCGCGATGTTGTGCTGGCCGGCCGTACGCAGGATCTTGCGGATCTGCGAGACGAGGCTGTCGACGTTGTAGCCGACCCCGCGCTTGCCGAACTTGCCGAACCCGCTGAGGTCGCGGCGGATCTGCGTCGAGTTGACGTGCGTCCACTCGCTCAGCTCCTGCGACGAGACCGTCTCCTTGCCCTCCTTCTTGGCCTGCGTCAGCACCTGGAGGTAGCGGGCGAGACGCGCGGCGACGCCGAGCGAGAGGCGTTCTGGACCGCCGTTGGTCGTGGTGACGTCCCCAACGCTCATGAAGGTCGCACGCTACACCCGCCGGCGCAGGTCCTGCTCGTCGACGAAGAAGTCGTAGAGCTCCTCCCCGTCCAGGGCGATCACCGGGATCCGCTCGAGGTATCGCTTGAACAGCTCGTCGTCGGAGTCGATGTCGATCTCGTCGAACGGCTCGCCGATGCGCAACAGGACCGCGCGCGCCTCGTCGCAGAGGTGGCAGCCCGGGCGGCTGTACATGACGAGCCGCTTCACGCCGTCGCGTACGCGTCGAGCCCCAGGTACGCCGGGAACTCGACCGCGTCGGTGAAGCGCGCCGCCGACGCGATCATCGCGGCGTTGTCGGTGCACAGCTCGCGCGGCGGCACATGCAGCTTCGCGCCCAGCTGCGCGAGGCGCTCGCGCAACGGGCCGTTCGCGGCGACGCCACCGCCGATCGCCAGGGTGTCGTGCCCGGTTGGAGCCCGCGCTCGCAGCGCAGGGCGAGCGCCTCGACGATCGCGTGCTGGTAGGACGCTGCCAGGTCGGCGCGGCGGCGCTGCGCCTCGGCCTCCCCCAGGTCGCGCACCTTGTAGAGCAGCGCGGTCTTGAGGCCCGCAAAGGAGAAGTCCAGCCCACCGACCTTCTTCGCGATCGGGAAGCCGAAGGCGGCGGGATCGCCGTCGCGCGCGAGCCGCTCGAGGTGCGGTCCGCCTGGGAACGGCAGGCCGAGCAGGCGCGCGCCCTTGTCGATCGCCTCGCCGGCGGCGTCGTCGAGCGTCTGGCC
>VAYD01000317.1 GCA_005883905.1 Actinomycetota bacterium | reverse complement strand
GGACCTCAACGACTGCCCGCACTGCGGGCGCCGGATGGCGCCGCTCCCGCGGCCCTAAGGCGCGTCATGAGCTCTCGACGAGCAGCACTCGTCCTCGCCTTCGCCGCGCTCAGCGGCGGCGCGCTCGGGGCCTGCGGCGGCGGCGACAAGCTGGTCGACTCGGTCCCCAAGACGACCCCCGACCTGACCGTGCCGCGCGACGCATCGGCGCTGGCGCCGGCGTCGAGCACCTCGACGACGTCCACGACCGGCACCACGACGACGCCGACCTCGACCGGCACGACCACGTCGGCCGCGCCGACCACGACGTCCTCCACGCAGTCCGCGCCGACCGGCGGCACGCCGTCCGGCGGCACCACGACGCCGACGCAGACGACGACGTCGAACAACGGCGGGACGCCGTCGGGCGGGTTCAGCGACTTCTGCCAGCAGAACCCTGGCGCCTGCGGCCAGTAGCCGCTACTTCGGCGGGACCGGATCCGGGAGGAACGTCGCGCTGTAGGTCAGGCGCGCGCCGCGGTACAGGCAGTAGTACTGCGCCAGCGTCGCCGTGCCGGTCTGCGCGGTCTGCTTGGAGGTCTCGTCGCAGGTGCCCTTCGCCCGCGATGCGCGCCAGGAGGTGTCCGTCGGCAGGTTCACGGCCAGAGCGGGAACCCAGGTCGGCGTCGTGATCGCCACGACGTAGCCCTTCTTCACCGGGATCGAGCTCGCGAGCGCGAACTGCACGGTCGTCCCGAAGTAGGGCTGGAGCTTCTGCGGATCGCCTTGGCCGACCACGCGGTAGCGCAGCTTGGCCCCTGGGCGCAGGACCGTGATCTGCGCGCTGGCGGTGCCACCGAGGTTGTCGTCGAAGAACTTGATCTGCTTCTTGCCCGGCTTGCCAAGGGTGATCGACCAGGCGACGATCCGGCCGGCGCGCGGGATCACGTGGGTACCGCGCTTCGTACCGATCTTGGCCTGGTAGCCGGTCGTGCGCGTCAGCGCGTAGCAGGGCTTGGCGGGGCAGGCAGGGGTCGCGGCGGGCTGCACGTCGCCGATCTCCGTGAGCTTGGCCGAAGCGGCGGCCGGGAGGGCGAGCGCAACGCAGGCGACAGCTGCGTATGTGGCGTGCTTGAAAGACATCGAGAGGATTGAACACGACATACCTTCGGCTGTTGCGGTCGTTCCCCTACAAGAAGTTGCGCGTGCAATAGAGTCTCGCGGCCATGCCGGCCATCGAAGTGCTGCAACTCGAGCGTGAGTACAAGGGCGGCCTGCGCGCGGTCGACGGCATCGATCTCGAGGTCGCGCCGGGCGAGGTCTACGGCTTCCTGGGGCCCAACGGCGCGGGCAAGACGACGACCGTGCGGATGCTCGTGACGCTGCTGCGCCCCACCGGCGGGCGCGCGCTCGTCGCGGGTCACGACGTGGCGACCGAGCCGCACCTCGTGCGCAAGCGCATCGGCGTAGCGCTTCAGGAGGCGGCGCTCGACCTCCTGATGACCGGCCGCGAGCTGATGGAGCTCCAGGCGACGCTGCACGGCATCCCGTCGCGCGACGTCGCCCAGCGGTCCGCGGAGCTGATCGAGCGCGTCGGCCTCAGCCGCGCGGCGGAGCGCCGGGTCGCCACGTACTCGGGCGGCATGCGGCGCCGGCTGGATCTGGCGATGGCGCTGATCCACGCGCCGGAGGTGCTGTTCCTCGACGAGCCGACGACGGGCCTGGACCCGGTCAGCCGCGTCGCGCTGTGGGCGGAGGTCCGCCGGCTGCGCGACGAGGGCACGACGGTGTTCCTCACCACTCAGTACCTCGAGGAAGCCGATCAGCTCGCCGACCGCGTCGGGATCATCAACGCGGGCCGGATCGTCGCCGAGGGCACCCCCGCGGCGCTCAAGGCCGAGGTCGGCCGGCCCCACCTCGACCTCACGTTCACCGAGGACGCCGACCTCGAGCACGCGCGCGCGGTGCTCGAGCGCTTCGGCGACCACCGCCCGGCGGCGGAGGGCTGCCACCTGTCGATCGCGATCGCCGGCGGCGCGACCGAGATCGCCCCGGTCGTGCGCGCGCTCGACGACGAGGGGCTGATAGTCGCCTCGCTGGAGCTCGTGCAGCCGACGCTGGATGACGTGTTCGTCGAGAAGACGGGCCGCCACCTCGAGGGCGCGGAGCAAGCGGCGCCGGCGCCCGTGCCGGAGCCTGCGGCCTGATGCGGCGCGCGTCGCTGGCGCTCGCGCGCCGCGCGCTGATGACGACATTGCGCCGCCCGCAGTTCCTGGCGCCGCTGGTCATCTTCCCGTCGCTCTTCCTCGCGATCAACACCGGTGGCCTGCACCGCAGCACCGACCTCCCCGGGTTCCCGCACGTGCACGGCTTCCTCGACTTCCAGCTTGCCGCCGCGATGTGCCAGTCGCTGATGCTCGGCGGCGTCGGCGCGGGGATCGCGACCGCGCTGGAGATCGAGGGTGGGTTCTTCGACCGCCTCGTCGCCTCCCCGATCCCCCGCGTCGCGATCCCGCTCGGCCGGATCATGGCCGGGTCCGTGATCTCGGCGATGCAGGTCGTCTACTTCCTGGCGATCGGGCTGATCTTCGGCGCGCACATCGCCGCAGGCGTGCCCGGCGTGCTGCTCGTGATGCTGATCGGCGTCGCAACCGGGACGGGGTTCTGTGCGCTCGGCGTGATGCTCGCGCTGCGCGCCCGCAACGCCTCGACGGTGCAGGGCATCTTCCCGCTGGTGTTCGTGGTGCTGTTCGTCAGCTCGGCGTTCTTCCCGCGCAGGCTGCTGTCGCACCCGGCCGACTGGGTGGCCGCCTACAACCCGCTCAGCTACGTCGCCGACGGCATCCGTGACCCGATCATCTCGCCGTTGACGACCTCGACCGCGATCGAGGGCCTGATCGCCGCGCTGGCGATCGCCGCGCTCGGCATCGCGCTGTCGGTCGCGGCACTGCGAGGGAGGCTGCGCGAAGCGTGAGGCAGTCGATCCGCGTCATCTGGGCGCTCACGCGGCGCGCACTCAACGAGATCCTGCGGGTGCCCGGAGCGGCGATCCCCGGCGTCCTGGCGCCGACGATCTTCTTCATCGGCCTCTCTGGCGCGTTCGGCAAGGCCGCCCAGCTGCCGGGCTTCCACGGCGACGACTTCCGCACGTTCATCATCCCCGTGAGCATACCGGTGCGGCGACCGGCGTCAACATGGCGCGCGACATCGAGCACGGCTGGTTCGACCGGCTGCTGGTGTGCCCGGCGCCGCGGGTGACGCTGCTGGCCGGCATCGTCGCCTCGGCGGCGATCCGCGCGCTCATCCCCGCGTCCTTCGTGCTGACCGTCGCGCTGATCGCCGGCGTGCATTGGCCGGGGATCGATGGCCTGATCATCACGTTCGTGCTCGCGATGGGGCTCGCGACCGTGATGGCGTTCTGGTCGGCGATCATCGCGCTGCGCTTTCGCACGCAGCAGGCCGCGCCGCTCATGCAGGTGGCGAACTTCATCGCGGTGCTGTTCACGTCGGCCTATGCGCCGCTCGCGCTGTTGAGCGGCTGGCTGCGCCACATCGCAGAGGTCAACCCGGTCACGCAGGTGCTCGAGGGCGCGCGCCAGGGCTTCGTCGGCAGCGTGACGTGGCACCAGACCTGGCAGGCGCTGCTGGCGATCGCCGCACTGCAGGCGATCCTGGGCT
>VAYD01000316.1:5283-5695 GCA_005883905.1 Actinomycetota bacterium | reverse complement strand
CGCACACCGGCTGGCGCGTGACGCGGCGCAAGCTCGGAGCGACCGCGCGGGAGACGACCTTCGTCGAGATCGGGCCACTGACCGCCTTCCATCGCGACACCTTCGGCGTGCTCGTCCCGTTCCCCGACCTGAAGATGGGATGGGGCCTCGACGTCCACTGGGCGGCGCTCGCGGCGCAGCACGGCTGGCGCATCGGCGTCGTCGACGCGACGCCGATCCTGCACCTCAACCCCGCCGCGGAGAGCTATCCGCGCGAGCAGGCGATCGCGGAGGCCGCGGCCTTCCTGGATGGGCGCCCCTACGTCCGGCGCCACGACGTCCGAACGGTGAGGACGATCCGTTGAGGGCGCTCGTCGTCGCGGAGTTCTATCCGCGCGCGCACGACCCGGTGCTCGGCATCTGGGCCCACCGC
>VAYD01000316.1:0-5192 GCA_005883905.1 Actinomycetota bacterium | reverse complement strand
GCCGCGCATGCGGCTCGACGGCATCACCGTGGATTACGTGCCGTTCGTCTCGCCGGCGCGGTCCGGCAGCTACGGGCGCTGGGGAGCTTGGGCCGCGCCGTCGCTGGCCGCCTACCTGCACGCGCGCCGGCGCGCATTCGACGTCGTCCACGCGCACAACGCGGTGCCCGCCGGCGACGCGGTCCGCCGCGCTCGGGCCGGCAAGCCCCTGGTGGTGTCCGTCCACGGCGGCGACGTGTTCTTCACCGCCCTGCACCACGGCGAGCAGACGGTGCGGCCCGTGTTCGAGTCCGCGCGGCTGATCCTGGCCAACAGCGCGGGCATCGGGCGCCGCGCCCGCGAGCTCGGCGCGCGCGAGGCGCGCGTCGTGCACCTCGGCGCCGACGTGCCCGACCACCTGCCGCGGCGCGACCCGCACACGGTCGTCACGATCGGCCACCTCGTCGGCCGCAAGCGCCACGCGGATGTCATCCGCGCCATCTGGAGCCTGCGCGACCGCCTGGCGCTGAAGTACCTCGTCATCGGCGACGGGCCCGAGCGCGGGGCGCTCGAGGAGCTCGCCGCGGAGCTCGAGGTCGACGCCGAGTTCACGGGCCAGCTGCCGCATGAGCAGGCGCTCGAACGGGCGCGCGCGTGCGCGGTCATGGCGCTGCCGAGCATCGACGAGGCGTTCGGCGTCGCCTACATCGAGGCGATGGCCGCCCGCCTGCCGGCGATCGGCTGCCGCGGCGAGCCCGGCCCCGAGGAGATCGCGCGCTGCGGCGAGGGCATCCGGCTCGTGCCTCCCGGCGACGTCGAGCTGCTCGCGGCCGAGCTCGGGGCGATCCTGTCCGAGCCCGCCTACCTCGCCGACCTTGGCGAGCGCGCGCAGCAGACCGTCAGGGAGCACTTCACCTGGGAGGCGTGCGGCCGCGCGACGGTCGCCGCCTACGAGGACGCACTGCGTTGACGAAGCCCGTCCTGTTCGTCACCAACTACGTCGCGCCCGACCGCGTCGGCGCGTTCCAGGCGCTGCACGAGCGCGTGGGCATCGAGCTCGTGCTCTTCGGCGGCCGCTCCCACCACGCGACCGGCGCCGTCGAGGACCCCGGCGTGCCGTTTCGCACCGTCGCCGAGCGCGACGTCGGCAAGCCGGCGGCCGACGGACGCGCCGTCGTCTGCGGCACGGCCGGTCGCCGCGCACTGCCCGCCGCCTACCTCGCCGCACGCCGGGCGAAGGTCCCGTTCATCCTGTGGAGCGCGCTCTGGCACGAGCCCCGCACGCCCGCGCACGTGGCCGCGCGCCCGCTGCTGCGCCACATCCATCGCCGCGCCGACGCGGTCGTCACCTACGGCCCGCACGTGTCCGCGCATGCACGCCGGCTCGGCGCGCGCCGCGTGTTCGAGGCCCCCCAGGCCGTCGACAACGCCTTCTGGAGCGAGTCCCAGGACCTGGACAGCCACGCGTTCACCGCCCTGTTCGCCGGGCGCGCCGCGCCCGAGAAGGGCCTCGACGTGCTGCGCCGGGCGTGGGCGCAGGCAGATCTACCGGGTGCGCAGCTGCGCGTGGCGGAAGGTCTGACGCCCGACGAGCTGCGCAACTTCTACGCGTCCGGCGACGTCTTGGTAGTGCCGTCCCTGCGGACGCGCGCCTTTCGCGAGCCGTGGGGACTCGTCTGCAACGAAGCCATGAACCAGGCCATCCCGATCATCGCCTCCGACGAGACCGGCGCCGCGGCCGGCGGCCTCGTGCGCCACGAGCGCAACGGGCTGATCACGCGTGCGGGGGACCCGGACGACCTGGCGCGAGCGCTGCGCCGTCTGCACGATGACCCCGCCCTGCGCGCGCGCCTGGGCGAGGCGGGGCGGCGCGACGTGGCCGCCTACACCTACGACTCCTACGCCGCAGGGTTCGCCGAGGCGTTGCTAGCTTGCGGGGCGGCATGAGGCGCCTGCTGACCACCGCCGTGCTCGGCTGCCTGCTCCTGCCCGCCGCTGCGTGGGGGAGCGGCACTGCCGTGATCAAGGACTGCACCGACGACGGTGTCATCCAGGGCCATTACTCCCAGCAGGACTACAAGGACGCGCTGGCCAATCTGCCGACCGACGTCGACGAGTACACGGACTGCCGCGACGTGATCAAGCGCGCTCAGACCGGCGGCGGCAGCAGCGGCGGCCCGGGCGCGCCGGGGGGCACCGGCGGCACGCCCACCGGCGGCGACCCGCTCGCGAGCGCGACCGCCTCCGAGCGCGCCGCGGTCGCCAAGGCACAGGCGAGCGGCGCGTCCGCGCCCGTCAAGGTCGGCGGCAAGCTCGTCCAGCCCGGCAAGCTCGGCTTCGGCGGCCTCGGCTCGCCGACGAAGCTGCCTGCGTCGTTGATCGCGGTCCTCGTCGCCATCGGCATCGCGGCCGTGGCCGCCGGCGCCCAGTACGTGAGGAACCGTGTCATCGCACGCCGCTCGGCTTGACGCCGCGCCGCGCTCGCTGACGGCGGGCGGACTTCGGGTCGACGCCGGCGTGCTCCTGCCGCTCGGCCTCGGCGCGCTGCTCGCCGCGATCGCGCTGCGCGGCGGCGGCGGGCTGCAGCTGAAGCCAACGACGGAGGTCGAGATGGCGCTCGAGATCGGCGGCGGCGTCGTGGCAGCGTGCGCGCTGCTGGCCGGCCGCGACCGGCGCGCCGCGTACGGGATGCCGGCGCTGTTGTGCTTCTCGGCGCTCGTCGCGCTGACGATCGCGAGCGTCCTGTGGTCGGTGAACCCGTCGGACTCGTGGCTCGAGGCGAGCCGCACGCTCTCCTACGTGGTCGTGTTCGGGGTCGCGATGGTGTTCGCGCGGTTCGCGCCACAGCGCTGGGCGGCGCTCGTCGGCGCGACGGTCGTCGCATCGACGATCATCTGCGTCTACGCGCTGCTGACGAAGGTCTTCCCCGGTGCGCTGAACCCGGACGAGATCTACGCGCGGCTGCGCGCGATCGGGCTGATGGCGGCGCTCGGCGCGCCCGGTTGCCTCTGGCTCGGCGCGCGCCGCGACGGCCACGCGGCGATCAGCGCGCTCGCCTATCCCGCGCTTGGCTTGATGATCCTCACGTTGCTGCTGGCCTACTCGCGCGGCGGCCTGCTCGCGCTGCTGATCGGGCTCGGGCTCTGGTTCGCGCTCGTGCCGCTGCGCCTGCGCGGCGTCGCCGTGCTCGCCACGAGCGCGACCGGCGCGCTGCTGATCGCGATCTGGGCGTTCTCCCAGGACGGGCTGAGCAAGGACCGGATGCCGATCGATCAGCGAGCGTCCGCGGGCCACGAGCTCGGCCTGCTGCTGATCGTCATGGTCGCGCTGCTGCTCGCAGCGGGCCTGGCGATCGGCTTCGCCGCGGCGCGGCGCGCGCCGCGCAGCGACGTCCGCCGCGTCGCCGGTGTCGCGATCCTCGTGGCGCTGGCGCTCGTGCCGGTCGTCGCGGCGGTCGGGCTGGCGTTCTCCACGCGCGGGCTCGGCGGCTCGATCTCGCACGGCTGGAAGCAGCTCACCGACCCGCACGCCTCCACCCCGCCCAACGACCCTGGGCGCCTGACCGCGGTCGGCTCGGTGCGCGCGCGCTACTGGAACGAGGCGCTGAAGATCTTCCGCGACCACCCGGCGCGGGGCGTCGGCGCGGGCGGATATGCGACCGTGCGGCCGCGCTATCGCAACGACCTGCTCGAGGTGCGCCACGCGCACGGCTACGTCGTGCAGACGCTGGCCGACCTCGGGATCCTCGGCCTGGGGCTGTCGCTGCTCGCGCTCGTCGCGTGGTGGGTGACCGCGGCGCGCGCGACCGGTCTGCGGCGCGCCGACCGCGGGCGGCCCTACACGCCCGAGCGGATCGGCCTGCTGACGCTGGTCGCGGTGGTCGTCGTCTTCGGAGTGCACTCGTTCGTCGATTGGACGTGGTTCGTGCCCGGCAACGCGCTGCCGGCGATCATCGCCGCGGGCTGGATCGCCGGGCGCGGCCCGCTGCGGCGCAACGCGGCCGCGCTCGCCCGGCCGCCGCTGCGGCTGGCGCGCGAGCGCTGGCGCCTCGCCGCCGGCGCAGCCGCAGTGCTCGTCTCGCTGATCGTCGCCTGGGCGGCGTGGCAGCCGCTGGGCTCGCTGAACTCCAGCAACGACGCGCTGGCGGCGCTGGAGCGCGGCGACGTCAACGCGGCGCGGTCGCTGGCCAACCACGCGCACAACCGGGACCCGCTGGCCCTCGATCCGCTTACCGTGCTCGCCATCGTGGAGACGCGCTCGGGCAACCGCGAGGCCGCGCAGCGCGACCTCGAGAACGAGGTCCAGATGCAGCCGGCCAACCACGAGACCTGGTTGCGGCTGGCCGACTTCCAGCTCAACCAGCTCAAGCGGCCCAAGGAGGCGCTGCGCTCGCTGTCGGCGGCGCTGTACCTCGACCCGCGCGATCCGATGACGATCAGCGCCTACCTGCAGGTGGCCGCGCAGGTGTCCGGCAAGCCCGTGGCGGGCGCGGCGGCTGTTGCCCCGGCGGCCGGGTCGACCGGCCCGCCGGCCCCCGCCCAGCCGCCCGAGTCGGGATAAGTGCGTCGGCTTCTGGTGCTGCTCGCGGTCGCGCTGCTGGCCGCGCCCGCGGCGGCGGGCGCGTCGGTCCAGCAGGAGACGACGTTCCAGGACGACGACATGCTCGTCTTCGGCGACGCCGACACGCAGGCGCAGACGGTCGACCAGCTCAAGGCCCTCGGTGTGGACCGGCTGCGCGTCTCGGTGTTCTGGTACGTCGTCGCGCCCGACCCGAAGTCCAAGACGCGCCCCGCGTTCGACGCGACCGACCCGGGCGCCTACCCGGCGGCCAACTGGGAGCGCTACGACCGCCTCGTGCGCCTGGCGCAGGCGGCGGGCCTGGGCCTGAACTTCGACATCACCGGCCCGGCCCCGCTGTGGGCCACGGGCACGCCGCCCGACCGGCCCGACATCGAGTCGACCTACCAGCCCAGCCCGGGGGAGTTCGGTCAGTTCGTCACCGCGGTGGCGCGCCGCTACGCCGGCGACTACACGCCGCCGCCTCCGCCGGCCGGGAGCGCGCAGTCGCCGCCCCCAGGCACCGGCCCGACCGGGCCGACCGGGCCGCTGCCGTGCCCGCCGTCGTGTGCAAGAGACGTGCCTGTCCCCGTTTTTGCAGATGAGGCGCCGCCCGACCAGGGGGCCCTGCCACGCGTCGACTACTGGGCGATCCG
>VAYD01000315.1:3108-3523 GCA_005883905.1 Actinomycetota bacterium | reverse complement strand
TCCGCCGGTCCTACCGGATGCTGCGAGCCGGCGGACGGCTGGTGGCGTTCGGCGCGTCGTCGGTCTCGACCGGCGAGAAGCGCAATCTCGCGCGCGCGGTCCCGCAGGCGCTGCCGATGATCCGCGGGTTCAACCTCATCGATCAGATGCAGGAGTCCAAGGCCGTCATCGGCTTGAACATGCTGACCCTGTGGAAGGACCGCGGCACGCTGGAGCCCTGGATCGCGCCGTTGTCGGAGCTCATCGAGGACGGGACCGTCCAGCCGGTGGTGTCGGATGCGGTGCCGTTCGACCAGGCGGCGGAGGCGCACCGGATCATCGCCGAGCGGCGCAACGTGGGCAAGGTCGTGCTCACGCCCTGAACCGCTCGACGCGCAGGCCCCGCGCCCGGAGCCTCGCGTCCTTGCGCGCGTCA
>VAYD01000315.1:0-3012 GCA_005883905.1 Actinomycetota bacterium | reverse complement strand
GCCTCGTACTCCATCCGGCTCCGGATGAGCGGCTGCCCCGCCGCGGCCAGCAGCGCCGGGGCGCCCCGCGCGCCACGCCTGCTCGCCGCGAACGCCCTGAGGTCATCGAGCGAGATCTGGCCGGTCGCCGCCGCCTCCTGTGTGAAACGGTCGATGGACCAGCCGGCGGCGGCGAGGTCCAGGAGGGTCTGGGCGACCGTGGTGGTCGGCAGACCGTTGTGCTTCGTGACGTCGATGGAGGCCCGCCGGTGGACGGTGAGCCGCTCGTCTCCGCGCCTTTTCCTCGGTGCCGAGATCTCTATGACCGCGCGGGGCTGCAACCAGCAGAAGTTCCCTGCCGATGCGGTGTGGCTCAGCGCCGCGCCCTTCCCTCCGGCGAGCAGCGCCGCCGCCCACCGCTGCTCCGGCGCCGGGCTGAGGGCACCGAGGACGTAGACCCCGCGGTGCATCCGGATCAACTGTCCCCGCTCGGCCATGCACTCGATCTGCCGCCGTGTGAGGCCGGCCGCGAGCAGCTGTCTGACCGTGATGCAACCCCATTGTCGTGAGGCAACCGAACGAATTCCCCGCATGACGTGGTTTTCGTTCGGCATGGCTCGATCCTCGGGCCGCTGGTGCGACGGAACTACGCGCGTTTGCAACGCAACTGCGCACTGGTACATTCCGGGCGCGCCATGACGTCTGCGCTCGACCTCCGCCTTCTTCTTCTCCTCCCCCGCTAGGGGGATGCATCTGCGCGTGGCGGCCGCCTGAAGCCGCGAACGAAGAACGAAAGGATCGAGCTAGAACAAAGGAAGGACGCATGGACCACGTACAGATCTTCGACACCACGCTGCGCGACGGGGAGCAGTCGCCGGGCATCTCGCTGAACGCGACCGAGAAGCTCGAGATCGCCCACCAGCTCGCGCGGCTGAACGTCGACATCATCGAAGCCGGATTCCCGATCGCCTCGCCCGGCGACTTCGAGGCGGTGCAGGCGATCGCGCGCGAGGTCGAGGGGCCGATCATCGCCGGCCTCGCCCGCGCGAACCCGGCCGACGTCGATCGAGCCTGGGAGGCCGTCAAGGACGCGGCACGACCTCGGATTCACACCTTCGTCTCCACGTCCGACATCCACATCGAGCATCAGCTGCAAGCGACCCGCGAGGACGTGAAGGGGCTCGCAAGAGCATCCGTCGCGCAGGCCAAGGCGCTGTGCGACGACGTCGAGTTCTCCCCGATGGACGCCACGAGAGCCGACAGGGAGTTCACGGCCGAGGTCATCCAGATCGCCCTCGACGAAGGGGCGACGACCATCAACGTCCCGGACACGGTCGGCTACGCGATGCCGATCGAGTACGCCGGCTTCCTCGCCGATCTGTACGCGATGGTGCCCGAGCTGCGCAACGCCGTGCTCTCCGTCCACTGTCACGACGATCTCGGCTTGGCGGTGGCGAACAGCTTCGCCGGCGTCCAGGCGGGTGCCCGCCAGGTCGAATGCGCGATCAACGGCATCGGCGAGCGCGCGGGCAACGCGTCGCTGGAGGAGATCGTGATGCTGCTGAAGGTGCGAAGCGAGGAGCACGGCTTCGACACCCAGATCGAGACGAAGGAGATCGCCAAGACGAGCCGCCTCGTCTCGCGCCTGACCGGCTATGCCGTGCAGCCCAACAAGGCGATCGTCGGCCGCAACGCGTTCGCGCACGAGTCGGGCATCCACCAGGACGGCGTCCTGAAGGAGCGCACGACCTACGAGATCATGGACGCGACGACCGTCGGCCTGGACTCGAACGAGCTGGTGCTCGGCAAGCACTCGGGCCGGCACGCGCTGCGCCAGGCCCTGGAGGACCTCGGCTTCGAGATCGACGGCCAGGCGCTGAACCAGGCGTTCAAGCGCTTCAAGGAGATCGCGGACAAGAAGAAGCACGTCACCGCCATGGACCTCGAGGCACTTGTCACCGACGAGCTGCGCGAGGCCGTCGGGACCTACACGCTCGAGTGGTTCGACGTCGAGGCCTCGACCCGCCGTCCGCCGCACGCGACGGTCGGCGTGCGCGACCCCGAGGGCCGCGAGCGCCAGGGCTCGTTCACCGGCGATGGCCCGGTCGACGCGATCTTCCGCGCGATCAATGTCGCGACCGGGGTCGACGCGCAGCTCAGGGAGTTCCGCGTGGACGCGGTGACCGGGGGCCAGGACGCACTCGGCGAGGTCAGCGTCGTCGTCGAGCTCGACGGCCAGCCGGCGGCCGGCCAGGGCGTCGCGACCGACATCCTCGAGGCAGCGGGCATCGCCTATGCGCGCGCGCTCGGGTCGGCGGTTCGCAAGGCCCAGGTGGCGGCGCGCGCGGACGAGGACGCGGCCCTGGCGCCGACGCCATAGCGACATTGGGGTCAGACGCCTTTGTCGGTGACCTCGCGGCCGTCGTCCGCGTCCCGTCGCTGACCGGCGACGAGAAGCCGGTGCTCGAGCTCCTCGCCGAACGCGGCGAGGCGCTCGGGCTGCGGGCCGAGCTACGCGAGTACGACCTCGACTCCGTCCGTGCGCACCCGGACTGGCCGGGAGAGGAGGCGCCGCGCGACGGGCTGTGGGGCCTGACGCTCACGCGGCGGGGGACCGGTCCGCGGCTGGCGCTGTGCGGGCACGTCGACGTGGTCGACGTCGGGACGGAAGCCTGGGCGCATGGACCGTTCTCCGGCGACGTCGCCGACGGCCGCGTCCACGGCCGCGGCAGCGTCGACATGAAGGGCGGTCTGGTCGCCGCGCTGCACGGTCTCGCGGCGGCCGCGCCCGGGCGCGAGGTCGTCCTGCATTGCGTCACCTCCGAAGAGGACGGCGGGCAGGGTTGCTTCGCCGAGCTCGAGCGCGACAGCGAGTACGCCGCCTGCCTCATCACCGAGCCGACGGGCTTCGAGACGGTCTGCGCGCAGGGCGGGTCGCTGACCGTCATCGGCGAGGTCCACGGCGTCGCTGCACACGCCGCGGAACGGCTGCACGGGCGCTCCGCGATCGACGCCTACCTGCCGGTGCACCAG
>VAYD01000197.1 GCA_005883905.1 Actinomycetota bacterium | reverse complement strand
CGCGAGGCCGCCTGCCGCGCCGATGAACATGCCCGGGAACACGGGGCCGCCCCGGAAGCTGCTGAGCGCGGCGCAGTACGCCAGACCCTTGCAGGCGACGAGCAGCATCAGCGCACCGACCGACCAGTCGGCGGCGCCTTCGATCAGGGACGGCAGCTGGTCTTGACCCGAGAAGAGCACGAAGGACGTGGAGTGGCTCGAGCCTTCCTGGAACAGGACCGCGAGCCCGCCGATCGCCAAGCCGACGAACGGCATCAGCAACACCATGCGCCGCTCTACGATCGCTTGCAGGAGGAGCGAGAGCCGGCGGATCGCGCCGCCGAGCACTGCGGCCGCGAGGCCGATCGCGACCGCCCAGAGGAACTCGGCCCCGTCGGGCGTGCCGAAGTGCGGGATGTTCGGAATCGCGAGCGAGAACGTCCCGAACCCGGTCCAGCTGTCGAGGCCCACGAAGATCAGGGCGCCGATGCCGGCTGCGAGCAGGCCCGGCACCAGCACAACTCCGCGCAGCGGACCCCCGAGCGGGGCCGCCTCCATGAGCAGGAACGCGCCGGCCAGGGGCGAGCCGAGCAGCGTGCTGATCGCGGCGAAGCTGCCGGCAGCGCCGAGCATCGCGCTCGCCTGGGCCGGGGCGCCCCTCCTGGCCAGATGCAGGGCGAGCACGCCCAGTCCATTGCCGATCGCGATCAGCGGCGCCTCCGGCCCGAGCACGACGCCGAGGCTGAGCGTCGCGAACGCCGCGATGATGATCCCCGGCAGGTCGACCGGGGCGACCGCGCCGCCCGCCTGGAAGCCCTCTGCGGGCTTGTGCCCGGCCGTGCCCGGCAGGTACCGGACCGTCAACGCGACGAGCAGGCCGCTGAGTGCGAGCCACGGCACCGGCCACCACACGGGTGCTGTCCCGTAGCCGACGTCGCCGGGAAGGGTTGCGAAGACGTAGTGCTGGGTCTCGCTGATCGCCTTGAGGAAGAAGTACGCGACGAATGCGACCAGCACTCCGACGACGGCGCCGAACACGACAAGCACCAGATATCGCCGACTCCGGAGCAGCTCGACCGGGTCCGGCGAGGCGGCTGCGGTAGTTGGGTCGGTCATGACCGCGGGACGATCGTGTTGCGCGAGCCTTCAGCCGCCTCGCACGCGAGGAAGCTGTTCGCCCCCAGCACAACCCGAATCCCCACGTCGCGGGCGAGGCTAACCGTTCGCCGATACGAACTCAACCGGCCTGACCGATCCCACCCGGCAGCCTCTTCCGTCGCTGCGAGGGACGCTCCCACAGTGATTCGAGCGCCAGCGACGTGCGCCAACGCCCGGCCGAAATCCCCCGTGTCGGGTGATGCGCCGCTGCGGGGGCATCCCGGATATTTGGCCCATGACGACCGCGACACGGCTTCCCGACCCGGCCAGCGCGACCGCCGCAGGCCGCAACGGCGCGACACCTGCAGACGCGCTGGTCATCTTCGGCATCACCGGCGACCTCGCCAAGGTGATGACCTTCCACTCGCTGTACCGGCTCGAGCGCCGCGGCCTCCTGAACTGCCCGATCCTCGGCGTGGCCGTCCAGGACTGGACCGTCGACCAGCTGCGCGAGCACGCCCGCGAATGCATCGCAGGCTGCGGCGAGACCATCGACGACGAGACGTTCAACCGCTTCGCCGCGCGCCTCTCCTACGTGGCCGGGGACTTCGCCGACGACGACACGTACCGGCGCGTCGCCGCGCAGATCGAAGGCGCCCGCGCTCCCGTCTTCTACCTCGAGATCCCGCCGGCGCTGTTCGGGATGGTGATCAAGGGGCTGTCCGGCGCCGGGCTGACCGCGTCGGCTCGGGTCGTCGTCGAGAAGCCGTTCGGGCACGACGTCGCGTCCGCCGTCGCACTCAACGAGGAGGTGCACCAGTACCTCGACGAGTCGCAGCTGTACCGGATCGATCACTTCCTCGGGAAGATGGGCCTGGTCGAGATCCTCTACCTGCGGTTCGCGAACACGATGTTCGAGCCGGTCTGGAACCGCAACTACGTGTCGCACGTGGAGATCACGATGGCCGAGGACTTCGGCGTCGAGGACCGCGGGCACTTCTACGACCCGGTCGGCGCGATCCGCGACGTCGTCGTCAACCACATGATGCAGGTGGTTGCCGCCGCCGCCATGGAGCCGCCCGCGAGCCGCGACGCCACCCCGTTGAAGAACGCGATGGCGAGCGTGTTCGAGGCGATGCCCGCTGCCGACGCGCGCCACTACGTGCGCGGCCAGTACGACGGGTACCGCGAGATCGCCGGGTGCGCCGCGGAGTCGACCACCGAGACCTACGCGGCGCTGCGATTGGACATCGACAACTGGCGCTGGTCGGGCGTGCCGTTCTTCCTGCGCACGGGCAAGCAGCTCCCGGTCACGCAGACCGAGCTGCGGCTCGTGTTCAAGGAACCGCCGCGGCTCGGCTTCGCCCGGTATCGCCGGCAGCCCGAGCCCGACCAGCTCGTGATCAAGCTCGACCCGAGCACCGGCATCCGGATCTCCGCCGACGCGCAGCGCGCCGACGCCGCCGAGCCGGAGCAGATCGACCTCGACATGGAGTTCGCGCAGCAGGGCGGCGAGGGCGCGACCCCGTACGAGGTGCTCCTGCACGCCGCGATGCTCGGCGACAGCAAGCGCTTCACCCGCCAGGACAGCGTGGAGGAGACCTGGCGGATCATGCAGCCGCTGCTCGACGCGCCGCCGGACGTCCAGCCCTATGCGAAGGGCACGTGGGGCCCCGCCGCGGCGGACGAGCTCGTCCGCAGCCACGGCGGCTGGCACGGGCCGTGGGTGGCGTCATGACCGCCACCGCCTCGACGGGCGGCGCTCCCCAGAGCGCGGCCGCGCCGTCGCCGTTCCCGCCGATCGCCGACTACGCGTTCCTGTCCAACTGCCACACCGGCGCCCTCGTCGCACCCGACGGCTCCATCGACTGGCTCTGCATCCCGCGCTTCGACGCGCCGAGCGTGTTCGGAGCGCTGTTGGACCGGCAGGCCGGCGCCTTCCGCCTCGGCCCATTCGCCCTCAACGTGCCCGCGGCCCGGATCTACGAGCCCGGCACGAACACCCTGCTGACGACCTGGAACACGGCGACGGGCTGGATGCTCGTCCGTGACGCGCTGACGATGGGCCCGCGGCGCGAGGAGGACGCCATCACGCCGCACACCCGCCCGCCGGCGGACGAGGACGGCGACCACATGCTCGTGCGCACCGTGCTGTGCCTCGAGGGCCACGTCGACGTCGACCTCGTCTGCGAACCGGTCTTCGACTACGGGCGCGTGCCCGCCGACTGGTCGCTCGCCGACGGCGAGCGCCACGCCGCCGACGCGACCGGCGGCGACCTGACGATCCGACTCGTGACCGACATGGCGCTCGGCATCGAGGGCGAGCGTGTCCGCGCGCGGCACACGCTGCAGCAGGGCGAGCAGGTCTTCTGCGCGCTGTCGTGGGCAGAGGAGCTCCATGCCCCGCAGGACCTCGACGACGCAAACGGCCGACTCGCCGCCACGACGCGCTTCTGGCGCAGATGGCTCGAAGGCGCGCGCGAGGTCGACCACCGCTGGCGCGGCCCGATCGAGCGCTCGGCGCTCGCGATCAAGGGGCTGACGTTCATGCCGACCGGCGCCACCGTGGCGGCGCTGACGACGTCGCTTCCCGAAACGCCGGGCGGCGAGCGCAACTGGGACTACCGCTACACGTGGATCCGCGACGCCACGTTCACGCTGCAGGCGCTGCACTGGCTCAACCTCGACTGGGAGGCCGACGAGTTCATGCAGTTCATCGCCGACCTCGAGCCGAACGCCGACGGCGCGCTGCAGATCATGTACGGCATCGACGGGCGGCGCGACCTCACGGAGTCGACGCGCGACGAGCTCTCCGGCTACGCGGGGGCACACCCCGTGCGGCTCGGCAATGGCGCGTTCGACCAGCGCCAGAACGACGTCTTCGGCGCTGCGCTCGACTCGATCCTGCTGCACACACGCCGCAGCCAGCGCCTGCCGCGGCGGCTGTGGCCGATCGTGCAGGCGCAGGCGAAGTGCGCGACCGCGGTGTGGCGCGAGCCCGACCAGGGCATCTGGGAGGCGCGCGGAGCGCCGCAGCAGTACGTCTCCTCCAAGCTCATGTGCTGGGTCGCGCTCGATCGCGCGGCGAAGCTCGCCGGGATCCGCGGCGACGCGGCGCTCGGGACGGAGTGGGGCGTCACAGCCGACGAGATCAAGGCGGACATCCTCGAGCACGGCGTCCGCGACGGCGTGCTGCGCCAGCACTACGAGACCGACTCGCTCGACGCGTCGACCCTGCTCGCGCCGATCTTCGGCTTCCTGCCGGGAGACGACGAGCGCATGCGCTCGTCGGTTCAGGCGATCGCGCGCGACCTGACCGAGGACGGCTTCGTCCTGCGCTATCGCACGGACGAAACGGACGACGGCCTGTCGGGCAAGGAAGGGAGCTTCCTGATCTGCTCGTTCTGGCTGGTCTCGGCGCTCGCGATCGTCGGCGAGCTGCAGAGCGCGCGCGACCTGATGGAGCGCCTGCTCAGCGTCGCATCGCCGCTCGGGCTGTACGCGGAGGAGTTCGACACCAGCACCGGGCGCCACCTCGGGAACTTCCCGCAGGCGTTCTCGCACCTCGCACTCATCGAAGCTGCGGCGCGGATCATCCTCGCCGAGCGCCTACCGGAGTACACGACATGAGCTCATACGACGTCATCGTGATCGGCAGCGGCGCCGGCGGCGGCACGCTCGTCCACCGCCTCGCACCGTCCGGCAAGCGGATCCTGCTGCTCGAGCGCGGCGACTGGCTGCCACGGGAGCCGCAGAACTGGTCGACTGCCGACGTGTTCGTCGACGGCCGCTACATCTCGCCGGACACCTGGTACGACGCCGACACGGCGAAGGCGTTCCAGCCGCAGGTGCACTACTTCGTCGGCGGCGCGACGAAGCTCTACGGCGCGGCGCTGTACCGGCTGCGCGCCGAGGACTTCGGCGAGCTGCGCCACCACGACGGCATCTCGCCGGCGTGGCCGATCGGCTACGAGGACTTCGAGCCCTACTACACGCAGGCCGAGGAGCTGTACCAGGTGCACGGCGCCCGCGGCGAGGACCCGACCGAGCCGCCGTCCGGCGCGCCCTATCCCTACCCCGCGGTGTCACACGAGCCGCGCATCCAGCAGCTCGCCGACGACCTCGCCGCAGCCGGCCACCACCCCTTCCACGCGCCCTGCGGCGTCATGCTCAACGAGGCCGACATGGCCTACGGCGCGTGCGTGCGCTGCGGGACATGCGACGGATTCCCCTGTCTCGTGCATGCGAAGTCCGACGCCGAGGTGCTCGCGGTGCGCCCGGCGCTGGAGTACCCGAACGTCGAGCTGCTGCGCAACGCGCGCGTCGTCGAACTCGTGACCAACCCGGCCGGCACCGCCGTCACCGAGGTGGTCGTCGACCATGGCGGCGCCAGCGAGCGGTTCAGTGCGAACGTGGTGGTCGTGTCGTGCGGCGCTGCCAACTCGGCGAAGCTGCTGCTCGCCTCCGCGACCGACAAGCACCCCAACGGGCTCTCCAACAGCTCCGACCAGCTCGGCCGCAACTACACCTTCCACAACAGCCAGGCGGTGCTTGCGCTGTCGAAGGAGCCCAATCCGACGGTCTTCCAGAAGACGCTCGGGCTCAATGACTTCTACTTCGGCAGCGACGACTTCGGCTTCCCGCTGGGCAACATCCAGATGGTCGGCAAGTCGCAGGCCGAGATGTACCGCGGCGAGAAGCCGCTGGAGACGAAGCTGGCGCCGACGCGCACGCTGACCGAGGTGGCGACCCACGCCGTGGACTTCTGGCTGTCGACCGAGGATCTTCCGCGGCCCGACAACCGGGTCACGCTGGACCGCGACGGCAACATCCGGATCAGCTACGCGCAGACCAACCACGAGTCGGCCAAACGGCTCTACCACAAGCTCAAGGGCCTGCTCGGGCACATCGGGATGCACCCCGACCACCTGGTGCCGCGCCATGCGTACCTCAAGACCGACATCCCCGTGGCGGGCGTCGCGCATCAGGCGGGCACCTGCCGGTTCGGCATCGACCCGGCGACCTCCGTGCTCGACACGAACTGCCGCGCGCACGAGCTCGACAACCTCTACGTCGTCGACACGAGCTTCTTCCCTAGTATCGGCGCGGTGAACCCCGCGCTGACCGCGATGGCCAACGCGCTGCGGGTCGGCGACCATCTGCTCGAACGGCTCGGAGAGGCGGCGAACACGGACACGGCTCCACCGGCGGTGCCAGCCGTTCGATGACAGCACTCCCGCTGGCAGCCGACCTGGGCGCAGCGCGCAGCCAGATGGCGTTCACGCTGGGCTTCCACATCGTGCTCGCATCGCTCGGCGTGGCCTTCCCGGCGATGATGCTGATCGCCAACTACCGCGGGCTGAAGCGCGACGACGCCGACGCGCTGCTGCTGGCCAAGCGCTGGTCCAAGGCGGTCGCCGTGACGTTCGCGGTCGGAGCCGTGACCGGCACCGTCCTGTCGTTCGAGTTCGGGCTGCTCTGGCCGGAGTTCACCGGGCGCTTCGGCAAGGTGTTCGGCGTCCTGTTCGCGATCGAAGGGATCTTCTTCTTCCTCGAGGCGATCTTCGTCGCGATCTACATCTTCGGCTGGAAGCGCCTCAGCCCATGGGCGCACTTCTGGTCGGGTGTGCCGCTGGTCATCTGCGGGATCGGCGGCGCGTTCTCGGTCGTCGCGGTCAACTCGTGGATGAACCAGCCGCAGGGCTTCTCGCCGACGACCGGCAACGTCACGAGCGTCCAGCCGCTGAAGGTGATCTTCAACGACGCGGTGCCCTACGAGGTGCCGCACATGATCCTCGCCGCCTACCTGGTCACGGGGTTCCTCGTCGCATCGATCTACGCCGTCGGGATGCTGCGCGGCCGGCGCGACCGCTACCACCGGCTCGGGCTGCTGATCCCGCTCACGGTGGCGTGCATCGCGGCGCCGATCCAGTTCTTCGTGGGCGATACCGCGGCACGCGCGATCGCGCACAACCAGCCGATCAAGTTCGCGGGCATGGAGTGCGTGCAGCAGACATCGACGGACGTCACCGAGTACATCTACGGCCGCTGCACAAGCGACGGCGTCAAGGGCGGCATCGGCATCCCCGGGTTCGACTCGTTCCTGGTCGGGTTCAGCACCGACACGCAGGTGACCGGCCTGGACAGCGTGCCGCCGGACGACCGCCCACCTGCGAACACCATGCTGCACTGGGCGTTCGACACGATGGTCGGGATCTGCACGATGATGATCGCGCTCGGGTTCTGGCTCGGCCTCGCGTGGCTGCGGCGACGCGACATACCGCGGACGACGTGGTTCCTGCGGGCGGTCGCGATCTCGGGCGTCGCCGCCATCGTGGCGATGGAATGCGGCTGGATCGTGACCGAGGTCGGCCGCCAGCCGTGGGTCGTCTACAACGTGATGCGCACGAAGGACGCCGTCACCGACTCGAGCGGGATCTGGGTCACGCTAACGCTCATCCTCCTGCTGTACGCGCTGCTCGGCATTGCGCTCGTCGTGGTGCTGCGGAACATGTCGCGGCGCTGGCGCGAGGAGGGCGACACCGACAGCGACGTTCCGTACGGCCCCTCGGGCGGCGTGCCCTCGGAGGTCACGCCATGAGCGAGGCCGACGCCGTCGCCGTGGTCCTGTGGGTGGGCGCGACGATGTACGCAGTATTCGGGGGCGCGGACTTCGGCGCGGGGTTCTGGAGCCTCGTCGCCGGCGGCGAACGAGGCGGCCGCGCGCGCGAGCTGGTCGACTGGGCGATCGGCCCGGTGTGGGAGGCCAACCACGTCTGGCTGATCTTCGTGCTCGTCGTGCTCTGGACCGGGTTCTCCGAGGCCTTCGGGTCGATCTTCTCCACCCTGTTCATCCCGCTCAGCCTCGCCGCCCTCGGCATCGTGCTGCGCGGGTCCGGCTTCGCGTTCCACAAGGCGGCGCACCGGCTCAAGGGGCGCTCGGTCGCTGAGCGCCTGTTCGGCGTCTCGTCGCTGCTCACGCCGTTCTTCATGGGCACGGTCGTCGGCGCGATCGCATCGGGCCGCGTGCCGGTCGGCAACGCGCAGGGCGATCCGTTCACGAGCTGGTTCAACCCCGTCTCGCTGGTGATCGGGGCGCTCTTCGTCTCGACGTCGGCGTATCTCTCCGCGGTGTTCCTGGTCAGCGACGCCCGCCGCGCCGGCGCCCCCGATCTCGAGCAGTACTTCGTCGCCCGCGCGTTCGTCGCGGCGCTGGTCGCCGGGGCGCTCGCCGTCGCCGGCCTGATCGCGTTGCACGCCGACGCGCATTACGTGTACGACGGGCTCACGAGCGACGCGCTCCCGCTGGTGATCCTCTCCGCACTGTGCGGCCTCGGCGTGCTGTTCCTGCTGAGCCGCGGGGCGCAGCGCGGCGTTCGCCCGCTCGCCGTCGGCGCGGTCGTCGCCGTCGTGTGGGGATGGGGCGTCGCACAGCACCCCTACCTGCTGCCGACAAACCTCAAGATCAGCGCCGGAGCCGCGCCGAGCGACACGCTCACGAGCGTGTTGATCGTCTTCGGCGCGGCGGTGCTGCTCGTGATCCCCTCGATCCTGCTGCTCTTCACGCTCGCACAGCGAAGCCTCATCGAAGAGGGGCCGGGGCCGGCGTCTCAACCGCCGACCTAGAGCTGATCGAGCGCGCCGGCCAGGTGGCGGTGGCCGATCGTCTCGTAGCCGACGACCGTCACCACCGGGGCGAGCATCACGACGAGCAGGCACGCCGTGACGCCGACGCCGGCGGCCGCGAGCACGACGGCCAGCACGAGAACCGCAGCCGTGGCCGCCAGCAGGAACAGGTGGAACGGATCGCCGGTGCGCATCAGCGTGGAGTACAGCGCGTAGAACACCACGGCGAAGACGGCGAACGGGATCGCGACGCTCAGCACCGTCGCTGTCGCACCGATGCTCGCCTTGTCCTCCAGGCCGAAGGCGGCGACGCGCAGGCCGGCGCCCATCGCGGCGAGCGGCGCGAAGATCAGCAGGTGCCCGTAGCCGAAGCGAAACGCGCGCTCGCGATGACGCGCGAGCGGCTCGGCCCAGGGCACCGCGAAGTACATCCACCAGCAGCCGAACGTCAGTCCGATGCCCGCGATGGTGAGCTCCACCGCGTCGGCGGTCCAGCCGTTCTCGCCGTGGACGACCGCGTTGAGCGCCGCGACGGTGCCGATGATGACCTCGCCCAACGTGATGATCACGAGCAGCCCGTAGCGCTCGGCGATGTGGTGCGGATGCCACGGCGTCCCGGCCTTGCGCTCGGCGACGAACGGCCCGGCGAACTCGAGCGCGATCAGCACGCCGAACAGGACGAACGTGGTCGCGATCGGCAGGTCGAGCACGGCGAGCGTCACCCATCCGACCTGGGCGACGGCGATCGTCGCCATGTAGGTCCTGGCCGCCGGCCGGCGCTCGGGGTCCTGGCGCGACACCTGCCACCACAGGAACACCAGCGGCACGCGCATGACGACGTAGCCGGCGACCATCACGTGGTTGTCCAGCGTGTCGCCGTGGTCGATCGAGGCGAACATCTGCGGCAGGCCGAGCGACAGGACGATCACGCCCGCCATCTGCACCATCGTCGCCAGCCGGAAGACCCAGTCGTCGGTGTCGTAGGCCGACGCGAACCACGAGTAGTTGAGCCACGCCCAGCTGACGGCGAACGCCGCGAAGGCGAAGCCGCCCACGCCGACGCCGATGTGGTCCTCTGCGACGTAGTGAGCGAGCCCGTCGGCGGCGGTGCCGAACGCGACGACGATCGTCAGGTCGTAAAGGAGCTCCAGCGGCGTCGACGCTCGATGGCGCTCGCCGGGGTCGCGCCCGCTGAAGCGCCGCCGGGAGTGAGCCCGCTCCGTGGTCAGGGCCGCAGGCGGAATGGCGGGTAGTCGTCGCAGACCAGGATGAAGGCGTAGCCCAC
>VAYD01000196.1 GCA_005883905.1 Actinomycetota bacterium | reverse complement strand
GCCCGAGGTGATCTTCCGCGGCGTCCCATACCCGGAGGACGCGCAGGCGCTGCTCGACGAGATCCGCGCCACCGTCGAGAGCTCGCTCGACCGCGCGGCGGAGGAGGAGATCCGCGAGACGGACCTGCTCCAGGAGATTTTGCACGACGACCTGGCGGCGTTCGTCTACGAACGGCTCAAGCGTCGCCCGATGGTGCTGCCGGTCGTGGTAGAGGTCTAGGGCGACCCAGGAGGTTTAGGGCGACCCAACCCCCCGGCCTGGTCCATGCTCCGGTCCAGGCACGGGGGAGGCAGGGGTTGCGCCTGGGAGGTGACCGAGGGGCGGGGCCGCGCAACCTATGGTGCACCGGCTACATGAACCTGGGGTTTTGCGGACCTAAGGATTTCGTGAAGGCGCCAACGCGCCAATCACCGAGCCGTCCGGTTCTGACGCCGGGACACCAGGCAGCGTCACCACGAATCGCGCCCCGCCGTCGCCGGACGCGAGCGCCACGTTGCCGTGATGGGACTCCGCGACGGCGCGGACGATGCTCAGCCCGAGCCCGAACGAGCCGCCGGTGTCGCCGTCGCCGCGCGTGAAGCGCTCGAAGATCCGGTCGCGCAGGTCGGCCGGGATGCCCGGACCGTCGTCGGCGACCGTGAACACCACGTGGCCGTTCTGGCGCTCCACAGCGGCGCGCACGTGTGTGCCGGGCGGCGTGTGCTTGATCGCGTTCTCCATTAGGTTGAGCGCCAGCCGGTGCAGCTCGTCGGGCGCGCCGGCGACGATCGCGCGCTCCGCGTCGACGTCGAGCTCATGGCCGTCGGATACCGGGCCGAGCTCGGCTGCCGCCTCGACGACCACCCGGCCGAGGTCGGTGGGCTCGTGCGGGAGCTCGCGCTTGGCGTCGGCGCGCGCGAGGAGCAGCAGGTCTGCCACCAGCCGCCGCATCCGCTGCGACGAGCGCAGCGCGCTGCGCGCCGCCTCGCCCTGGTCGCCTTCGAGCACGTCGGCCAGCAGCTCGAGGTTCGCCAGGATCGAGGTGAGCGGCGTGCGCAGCTCGTGCGAGGCGTCCGCGACGAACTGGCGCTGGCGCTTGAGCGCCGTCTCCGTCTCGGCGCGCGATGCAGCCAGCGAGTGCAGCATGTCGTCGAGTGTTCGCGCCAGCTCCGCGACCTCGTCGTCCGCCCTCGGCTGCGGGACCCGCAGCTCCGGGTCGCTGGTCTCGGCGATCCGGCGCGCGGTCTGGGTCAGCCCCGCGATCGGGCGCATCGCGCGGCCCGCGAGCCACAGCCCGCCGATCAACGCGAGCAGCGTCCCGCCGATGACGCCGAAGAACAGGAACAGGTGCACGCGGGTGACGGTGTTCTCCAGGTCCGAGATCTTGCGCGCGTACTGGATGACGACGGGGACCGACACGCGCGGGTCGGAGGAGCGCAGGTTCGTGTGGCGCGTCACCACCCGGTAGCCCTGGATGAACTCCGTGCGATCGACGAACGAGATCGTGCGGCCCAGGTTCGGCGCGTCCTTCGTCGCGCCGAGGATCTGGCCGTTATTGTCGTTGAGGATGCGGATGACGGCGTGCTCGGCGCCGGCGTAGG
This sequence comes from Actinomycetota bacterium, assembly GCA_005883905.1. Taxonomy (GTDB): domain Bacteria; phylum Actinomycetota; class Thermoleophilia; order Solirubrobacterales; family Solirubrobacteraceae; genus AC-49. The sequence continues at coordinate 8,653 of VAYD01000196.1, read as the reverse complement.
CGTCGAGTGGGGGGCGGATCCTCGTGACGTGGCCGCTCGAGGTGTTGACGTCGATCTCGAGCCGGTTCTTGAGGTCGTCGGACGCCGCGACGAGCTGGTTGCGGAAGTCCGACCGGATGCGGCTGATCGTCGCCTCGCCGACCCCGATGGCGAACGCGCAGAGGATCACGCACGTCAGGCCGGCCGAGATCAGCGCCAGGCGCCAGCGGATCGAGATGCGCTCAAGCACGCAGGACGTACCCCGCTCCGCGGATCGTGTGCAGGAGCCGCGATTCGCCGTCGGACTCGAGCTTGCGGCGCAGGTTGGAGACGAACACCTCGATCGTGTTCGTGGTGGCGAAGGGGTCGTAGCCCCAGACCTCTTCGAGGAGCCGCTGGCGCGGCACCACGATGCGCTCGTTGCGCATCAGGTACTCGAGCAGCTCGAACTCGCGCTGCGTGAGCTCGACCACCCGGTCCGCACGCGTGACCTCGTGCGTGTCGGGGTTCAGCGACAGGTCGCCGACGACGAGCGACGCCGAGCCGCGCGGCGGCCGGCGCCGCAGGAGCGCGCGCAGCCGGGCCAGCAGCTCCTGGCGCTCGAACGGCTTGACCAGGTAGTCGTCGGCGCCCGAGTCGAGCCCCTCGACGCGCGCCTCGACGGCGTCGCGAGCGGTGAGCATCAGGATCGGCACGTCGTCGGCGCCGCGGACCTTCTTGGCGACGTCGATACCGTCGAGCTTGGGCAGGCCGAGGTCGAGGATGACCACGTCGGGGACGTACTCCGCGTGCATCGCCAGCGCCTGCTCGCCGTCGGACGCGATCCGCACCTCGTAGCCCTCCAAGCGAAGCGACCGCTGCAGCACCTGCGCGATCTCGTCGTCGTCCTCGACCACAAGGACGCGGGCAGCTCGATCCGTGCTCATTGCAGGGGAGATGGTAGGGGCAAGGCATCAAGGGAAGGTGAAGGGATTCGTGCGTCGAAGCATGGTCGCCAGGGATGCCGCCCGCAAAGAAAGCCCCTGCGAAGAAGAAGCGCCCGAAGCCGCGCGCCCGTCGCTCTGCCGGCTGGCGCGCACAGCTGCCGCTCCTCGAGCAGCACCACGTCGACCTGATCGGCCTCGCGCTCGTCGCCGCCGGGATCTTCCTCGTGTTCCCGCTGTGGATGCGCTGGGACGGCGGCCGCGGCGGCGAGGCGCTCGTCGACGGGCTGCGCTACCTGGTCGGCGTGCTCGCGTACGGAGCGCCAGTCGCACTCTGCGCGATCGGGGCGATCTGCGTCCTGCGGCCCGTCCTGCCGGCCGTCCGGCCGTTTCGCGCCGGCGGGCTCTGCCTGCTCGCAGCGCTGACGCTGGCGCTCGCGGCCGGCACGCTCGGGCTCGGGCCCGCGGGCGCGCGCCACGGCTTCTGGCACACGGACTTCCTCTCGGAGCGCGGCGGCATCGTGGGCGAGGCGCTCTACTACTCGGCTTCGAACCTGATCGGAGCCGTGGGCGCTCATATCCTCGCGGTGTTCCTCTTCGCCGCCGCGATCCTGCTGCTGACGGGCGCGTCGATCGCGGGCGTCGTGAAGGCCACGGCGGCGGTCACCGCCGACACGACCCGCGCGCTGCGCCGCGGCGAGGCCGAGCTGCGCCGCGCGAAGCCGCACGTCGCGCCGCGCGAGATGCCGGCCGAGTTCCTGCCGCCCGAGCCCGACGACACGGAGCCGATCGTCCATGCGACGCACGTCGAGGTGCGCCTGCCGGAGCTCGTCGAGCCCGAGGTCGAGGAGCCCGTCGCCGAGGATCCCGAGACAGGCGAGATCGTCGTCCAGGAGGAGCCCCACGAGCTGCCGCCCGCGCCCGTGCAGGCCGAGGACGTCGACTGGCGCCTGCCCGAGCCGCAGCTGCTCAAGCGCTCGTCGGCTGACCAGACCAAGCCCGACACCGCGGGCCAGGAGAAGATCTCGGCGCAGCTGCTCGAGGCGCTCAGCCACTTCGGCATCGAGGCGAAGGTCGTCGCCACCGTCGCGGGCCCCCACATCACGCGCTACGAGCTGCGTCTCGCGCCCGGGATCAAGATGTCGAAGGTCGCGCAGCTCAAGGACGACCTCGCCTACGCGCTTGCGGCCACCGACATCCGCATCCTCGCGCCGATCCCCGGCAAGCAGGCCGTCGGCATCGAGGTCCCCAACCAGCACCGCCGGATCGTCCGCCTCGGCGACGTCTACCAGGACCCGCCCAAGGACTGGTCGCCGCTGACCGTCTGGCTCGGCAAGGACGTCTCCGGCAAGGCGATCGGGGCCGACCTGGCGAAGATGCCGCACCTGCTCGTGGCGGGCACGACCGGCGCGGGCAAGTCAGGCGCCATCAACGCGATGCTCAGCTCGATCCTGCTGCGCGCCACGCCCGAGGAGGTCCGCATGGTCCTCGTCGATCCCAAGCAGGTCGAGCTCAACCACTACGAGGCCGTGCCGCACCTGCTGACGCCGGTCATCACGTCACCGCGGATGGCCGCCAACGCGCTGCAGAACCTCGTGCGCGAGATGGAATGGCGCTACGGGATCATGTCGATGGCCCGCACGCGCTCGCTGCCGGAGCTCAACAAGCACCGCGTCTCCAAGGACGATGAGCCGCTTCCCTACATCCTCTGTGTCATCGACGAGCTCGCCGACCTGATGATGGTCGCGCCCGCCGACGTCGAGGACTCGATCATCCGACTGGCGCAGAAGGCGCGCGCGGTCGGCATCCACCTCGTGCTCGCCACGCAGTCCCCGCGCGTGGACGTCATCACCGGCATGATCAAAGCCAACGTGCCGTCGCTGATCGCGTTCGCCGTGTCCTCCCAGACCGACTCGCGCGTGATCCTCGACCAGAACGGCGCCGAGTCCCTGCTGGGCCAGGGCGACATGCTGTTCTCGCCGGTCGGGTCGTCGAGGCTGCAGCGCATCCAGGGCGCCTACATCGACGAGGCGCAGATCGAGTCGCTGACGCGCTTCTGGGCACAGCAGGGCGAGCCCGTCGTGCGCGAGGACCTGCTCGAAGAGGTCGAGCCCGAGCAGCCGGCCGACAAGGGCGACGACGAGTTCGATCCCGACGAGGATCCGCTGCTCGGCGACGCGATCCAGCTCGTCGTCGAGATGGGCACGGCGTCGACGTCGATGCTCCAGCGCCGCCTGCGGCTCGGGTACACCCGCGCCGGGCGCCTCATCGACATGCTCGAGCGCCGCGGCGTGATCAGCGGCTACGAGGGCTCCAAGCCGCGCCAGGTGCTGGTCACCGAGGCCGACCTGCCGCGCGTGCTGTCGAACCTCAAGGAGCGCGGCGACAACGTCGACGCGCCGGACCTCGTTCGCGTCCCGGACGAGCCCGAAGAACTCGACGGATAATCTGGCCGGCGTTCATGCCGGCGATCGGAGCGACATTACGGGAGGCGCGGATGCGCGCCCGGATCGACATCTCGGAGATCGAGTCCGAGACGAAGATCCGTGCGAAGTACCTGCGCGCGCTGGAGAACGAGGAGTGGGACCTGCTGCCCGGGCCCACGTACGTCAAGTCGTTCCTGCGCACCTACGCCGACGCGCTCGGCCTCGACTCGCGGCTGCTGCTCGAGGAGTACAAGCTGCGCCACGAGCGCCTGTCGGACATCGAGCTGCAGCCGATTGCGCCGCCGGGCAGCCGCCGTGGGCCAAGCACACGCCGCTCGCGCGGCGGGATCCCGCGCGCCTACGTCGTGTGGTTCCTCGTGCTGGCCGTGCTCGCCGGCATCTACCTGCTCGGCAGGAGCACCGAGGACAACGGCACGTCGCCGCCCAAGCAGCCGGCCAACACGCCGACCACCCCGTCGGGCGGCAACGCGGGCACCCACAAGAAGTCCAAGGCCGCGCCGAAGTACGCGCGGCTGCAGGTGCTCGGGACTGCCCCCGTGTACGTCTGCGTGAAGGCCGCGGGGAACCGCACGCTCGTCAACGGCGAGACGCTCGCCGCCGGCGGCCACACGAACACGTATCGCTCGTCGCGGTTCGACGTGACGCTCGGCAACGGCAGCGCGAAGATGCGGGTCAATGGCAGGTTGATGGACGTGCCCGACGTCCAGAGCGGGATCGGCTACCGGGTGACGGTGAAGGGACGGCGCACGCTGTCGCCGGGCAAGCGGCCGACCTGCGCATGAGCGCGCGCGCCGGGATCGTCGTCACGGGCACCGAGGTCCTCACCGGCCGCGTGGTCGATCGCAACGGCCCGTGGCTCGCCGACCGGCTGCTCGAGCTCGGCGTCGAGCTCGCTCACAACGTGATCGTCGGCGACCGGCCGGCCGACGTGGAGGCGGCGCTCGGCTGGCTGGCCTCGCACGGCGTGGACCTGATCGTGACCAGCGGCGGCCTCGGCCCGACCGAGGACGACCTGACCGCGCAAGTCGTCGGCGAGTTCCAGGGGCGCGAGATGGCGCTCGATGAGGAGGTCGAGGGGAAGATCGCGGAGATCCTGCGGCCGCTGGCGGCGCGGTTCCCCAACCCCGACATGGACGCGGTGCGCGAGGCGAACCGCAAGCAGGCGATCGTGCCCGTGGGCGCGACGGTCCTCGACCCGGTCGGCACGGCGCCGGGGCTCGTGGTCCCGCCGGCGGCCAATTCCGGCCCGACGGTGGTCGTGCTGCCCGGCCCGCCGCGCGAGCTGCAGCCGATGTGGAAGGCCGCGGTGGCGACCGACGCCTTCCGGTCGGCGATCAGCGGAGCCCACGTTTACGAGACCCGGATGCTGCGGCTGTTCGGCATCCCCGAGTCGGAGATCGCCGAGACGCTGCGGCGCGCCCGCGAGGCCGAGGTCGACATCGACGACCTCGAGATCACGACCTGCATGCGCCGCGGCGAGATCGAGGTCGTCACCCGCTACGAGCCCGAGCAGGCGGCGGTCTACCGCGCGTTCGAGGATCTGGTGCGCGAGCGCCATCGGGACACGCTGTTCTCCGACGACCGGACGACCGTCGACGAGCAGGTGGCGGGGATGCTGCGCGAGCGCGGCTGGACGATCGCGACGGCCGAGTCCTGCACCGGCGGGCTGCTGGCCGCGCGGATCACCGATCCCGCGGGCGCCTCGGACTACTTCCCCGGCGGCGTCGTGGTCTACGACCGCGCGGCCAAGGAGGAGCTCGGGGTGTCGCCGGCGACGCTCGACGCGCACGGCGAGGTGTCCGTCGAGACGGCCCGGGAGATGGCCGAGCGGGTGCGCGAGCGCCGTGGCGCGGAGATCGGCGTCGCGATCACCGGGATCGCCGGGCCGGGCGGCGGCACGCCGTCCAAGCCCGTCGGGTTCGTCTGCTTCTCGGCGGTCGGCCCTGACGGCGCGATCACGCGCTCGCCGATCCTTCCGGGTGCGCGGTTCGACGTGCGCGATCGCTCCACGACGGTCGCGATGCACCTGGTGCGGCGGCTGCTGTTGGGCGAGCACGACTGAGTCGTGCGCCTGTTCGTCGCGCTCGACCTGCCGCTCGCCGTCCGCACATCGCTCGGCGCCTGGGCCGCGCAGGCCGTGGGCCGCGACGACCGCCTGCGGCTCATCGACGAGCGCTCGTTGCACCTCACGCTGGTGTTCCTCGGCGAGCGACCGGACGCCGGCGCGGCCACCACCGCGCTCGATGCCGCGCTCGATTCGCCCCCGGCGCCGCCCCTCACCGTCGACAGCCCGCTGTGGCTGGCCCCGCGCAGGCCGCACGTGCTCACCGTCAGCCTCGCGGATCCCTCGGGCGGCCTCGCTCGCATCCAGGCGGACGTCCTGGACGCGATGGTCCGCGACGCCGGACACGAAGGGGAGCGGCGGAGCTTCCGGCCACACATCACGGTCGCCCGCGTGCGCGGCCGCCTGCGGCCGTTCGAGCTGCCGGCGCCGCCCTCTATGGAGTTCCATCCGCCGTCCGTGACGCTGTACCGATCGGTCCTCGCGAGCGGTCCGGCTTCGTATGAAGCGATGGCGTCCGTGGCCCTCTCCACACTTCCGTGACACGGGCGTCTGGTCCTGTCACGGATCAGCCGATTCCATCCGGTCCGATCCGTACATTCGAACACGAGTTCGACCGAAAGGCTTGAAGACGATGTCCCTTGACGAGAAGGCCCTCAAGGCCAGAGATGCAGCCCTGTCCGGCGCGCTGCAGCAGATCGAGCGCCAGTTCGGCAAGGGCAGCGTCATGCGGATGGGCGACGAAGGCGCCCAGGTCAAGGTCAACGCGATCCCGACCGGCGCGCTGGCGCTGGATCTCGCGCTCGGCATCGGCGGCATGCCGCGCGGGCGCATCGTCGAGGTGTTCGGCCCGGAGTCCTCGGGCAAGACGACGCTCGTCTACCACGTGCTCGCCGAGGCTCAGAAGCTCGGCGGCGTCTGCGCGTTCATCGACGCCGAGCACGCGATGGACCCGCTCTATGCCCGGGCGATCGGCGTCGACATCGACGAGCTGCTCGTGTCGCAGCCCGATTACGGCGAGCAGGCGCTGGAGATCGCCGACATGCTCGTGCGCTCGGGCGCGGTCGACATCGTGGCGGTCGACTCCGTGGCGGCGCTGACGCCGCGCGCCGAGCTCGAGGGCCAGATGGGCGACCAGACCGTCGGCCTGCAGGCACGGATGATGAGCCAGGCGATGCGCAAGCTCGCCGGCAACCTGAATCGCACCCAGACCCTGTGCCTGTTCACCAACCAGATCCGCGAGAAGGTCGGCGTCATGTTCGGGTCGCCGGAGACCCAGCCGGGCGGCCGCGCGCTGAAGTTCTACTCGTCGCAGCGCTTGGACATCCGCCGCATCGAGACCCTCAAGGAGGGCACCGAGGCGGTCGGCAACAAGGTTCGCGTCAAGGTCGTCAAGAACAAGGTGGCGGCGCCGTTCCGTCAGGCCGAGTTCGACATCGAGTTCGGCAAGGGCTTCTCGACCTCGGGCTGCCTGATCGACCTTGGGATCGAGCACAACATCGTCACCAAGTCGGGTTCGTTCTTCTCCTACGGCGACGAGCGCCTCGGCCAGGGCCGCAACAATGCCAAGCAGTTCCTGGACGAGAACCCGGAGATCGCCAAGGAGATCGAGAACAAGATCTACGCGGCGCTGGGCGTTGACCGCGACCTCGTGGCGCCCATCGAGCGCGACGACGACATCCCCACCGAGATGCCCGAAGTCGAGGCAGAGGCGACGGCGGCTGCCGAGGCAGCCGCAGCGGCAGCCTAGAGGCCGTGCCCACGCCGGCCGAGCGCGCCGCCGACCCGGCGGCGCGCCTGCAGCACGCGCTCGATCTTTCGTATCGCTACCTCGGCCGTCGCGACCGCACGGTGGCCGAGATCCGGCGCCACCTCGAGGCCAAGCGCGTCGAGCCCGCGACGATCGAGGAGGCGCTGGCGGAGCTGCACGAGCAGGGCTACCTGAACGACGCGCGCTTCGCGCAGCGGTTCGCCGAGGATCGACGCGCGCTGGACGCGTGGGGCGCCGAGCGGATCGAGCGCAAGCTGCGCGACGCCGGCGTGGCGCCCGAGCACATCGCCTCGGCGCTCGGGGCGCAGAGCGCCGAGGACGAGCGCGACGCAGCGATCGAGCTCCTGCGCCGCAGGCTCTCCACGCCGCCCCAGGACGACCGCGGCCGCGAGCGCGCCCTCGGCCTCCTGGTCCGCCGCGGCTACGGCCTCGAGCTGGCGTACGACGCAGTCCGCGCCTTCGAACGAACGGCTGCCTAGTAGGTCGTCGTCGGCGGCTCTTCAGTCGTCGTCGTGTCGGTCGGCGTGCTGTCGACCGGCGGCGGTTTCGTCTTCGCCGGTGAACAAGAAGCTGACCCGCTCAGCATGAAGGTCAAGTCCAATGGGACGTGCCCGTGGGGAACGTTTCGGCTGCGCGCCCGCTGACGATGCGCCTGAAAGCAGAGCGACTCCTTGCGCTGCCTGAGAATGCCGCGTGACCAGGAAGGGAATCCCGAGGCCATGATCATTCTTGGTCTCATCCTGTTGCTCATCGGCGTGCTGCTGGGCGTCCCGATTCTGTACACGCTCGGCGTGATCCTCCTCATCGTCGGCCTCGTGCTCATGGTCGTGGGGCGGACGGGCACGGCATTCGCAGGCCGAAGGCACTACTGGTAACGCCCGCCGAGGCACGCGCCGCGCGCCCGAGGGCGCGCGGCTCTGCGGTTTCGCTTGCATCAACGAGCGGCTGATTGCACCGCCTGACGCGCGGTACTAGCATCCGCCCAAGCGAAAGAACCGGCCCGCAAGGGCGACGAAACCGCAGCAAATTCACGAATTTTCCGCAGCCACACAACGGCATTCGGCGTTGACGCACTCACCACCCAACCGAACCTCGCACGCACAGCACCAGCGCTGATCGGCCGGCCCTGAGCCGGTAGCCGCACGCATCGTCGACCGCCCCGAGGGGCCGGTCCTCTCGCATCCGAACACGAATCACCGGAGACCGGCGTCGCACGGCCACACGCGGCGAGCGGGGAGAGGACTGCAAGATGGTCGAGATCATCGCGGGGGCCCTGGTGGCAGCGGGCCTCCTTGGCGCGGCATACCTGTTGTCGCGCAGCCGCATGACCGCGGGGGGCAACGGCGTGTCGGCGGCGGACGCCGAGCGCGCCGACCAGCGCGCGCAGGCGCGCGAGGCGGCACTCGACCGGCGCGCCGCCGAGCTCGAGAAGCGCGCCGCGGAGCTCGAGCAGCGCGAGGCCGCGCTCATC
>VAYD01000324.1 GCA_005883905.1 Actinomycetota bacterium | reverse complement strand
CAAGCAGGAAGGAGAGGCGCAGATGGCTGCACTGCGGATGCCACATCCGATCGAGCACCATCCGGTGCTGGCGCGGACGATCCGAGACGGGTTCTGGGTGATCGCGCTGGGGGCGATCGCTTGCTACGCGTTCTTCGCGGCGCTCGGGGCGATCCAGCCCGGCAAGGTCTGGGGCGTGACGATCGCGGTCGCGATCCTGCTCGCGCTCTGGCTGGCGCGGGCGTGGAGCGTGTCGCACTTGGAGAAACACGAACGCGACCCCCGGCTCGCCCACGCGCGCGAGCGGCGCGGGTTCTGAGGCAAGGCGGCCGGCTTTCGCCGCGCCGCGGACGCCCAGGCCGAGGGGCGTTCAGGTCGGGCGTGCCCGGTGCGCGCGGCGTGGTCCGGATCGGCGAGGGACAGGTGGGCCAAACGTGCATCGTTGGCCCCTATAGCGGCCCACGATGCACGTTTTGCGGCGAACCGTCGCGCGGCGCGACCACGATCGATCCGCCCCAGTGAGTCAGCGCGCCTGGTCGGCGCCGACGATCACGATCACGCCGGCCTTCGGGCCCGCAAGTTCCGTCATCAGCCGGGTGGCGGGGAGGACGTTGTAGATGCCGATCTCCTTCGCGATACGCGAGGCAGCGGCAGAGCGGCCGGGCACGAAGTCGACGCAGGACGTTTCGAGGCTTCGATCGGTGTAGTTGTCGACGGTGCCGATCGTCCATCCGCGGTCGGCGAGCTCAGTGGCAACGCGGCCGGCCGCCCCCGGCCTGCCGGAGCCGTTGAGGACGGCGACTGTCGTCCTGCCCGGCGCCACCGGCGGCACGATGCGACGTGCCCGAGCCGGCGGACAGCGCGGCCACGGCGATCGCTGCCACCGCGGCCACGGCAGCCGCGAACGCGACGATGCGGCGCGGCGCCGGACGCGGCATCGAGCGGCGGGTGCGGCGCGAGTGGGCGTCGAGCAGTTGGGTCTCGAGATGGTCGAAGACGGTCATCGCTGTTCCTCTCGTGCAAGTCGGTCGCGCAGCGTCGCCAGGCCGCGCGACACGCGCTGGCGGACCGCGGGCTCGGTCGAGCCGGACGCGGCGGCGATCGCGGGATAGTCCTGCTCCTCGACCACGCGCGCGTGGACCGCGGCGCGCTGGTCGGGCGGGAGCCCGTCGAGCGCGATCGTCGCGTCGTCGCAGGCCTCGATCGCTCGCAGGTCTGCATCCGTGAGCTCCAGGCGCTCCATGCCGAGCCTGCGCCGCGCCCGCTCCTCCACGACGCCGCGCCGGGCGCGCCGGGCGAGCTGGTGGCGCGCGATCCCGTACAGCCAGGCCGCGGCGTCGCCGCGCCCCGGGTCGAAGCGATCGAGCCCCGTCAGCGCCGCTGCGAACGTCTCGGCGAGCAGGTCCGCTGCTGCTTCGGCGTCCCCGGCCCGGCGCAGCAGGTATCCGGCCAGCGGCCGGGCATGACGGCGGTAGAACTCCGCGAACGCCTCGGCGTCACGCCGCGCGGCCAGCAGGAGCGCTTCGTCGCTGGACCTGTCCACGATCCCCACTTGCCGCGGGCGGGCTTCCTTGTGACACGAACTCCGGCGGAGCGATGTTCAGGTAGTGCCTGAACGACCAGTCGACGAACCGCTGGAACGTGAGCGTGCGCATCATCAGCGTCGTCGCGCGCGGCGAGCGGTTGACGAAGCTGAACAGCGACTGCACGTGCCACATCGCCTCGAACTTCCAGCGGTGTGAGTCCGAGAACGCCCCGTAGCGCTCGAGCGCCTCGGCGCGGGCGCGCCGGCCCTCGACGACCGCGCGCAGCTCGCGCCCGCAGGCCAGGCCGAAGTAGAGCGCCGTGCGGATGCCCTCGGCGGTCGTCGGCAGGCAGTGCCCGGCGCTGTCGCCGCAGAAGAACACGTCGCCCTCCGCCGCCGGCCGGATCCGGTGGGGGATCCAGTTGCCCTGGTAGCGGACGGCCTCGACGCCGAGGTTGCCCGCCAGCTCGACCGTCGGCTCCTTGACCTTGTCGTGCGGGTCGAACGAGCCGACGCCGACGCGGACCTCTTCGCCCGCCGGGAAGCTCCACGAGTATCCCGCGCGCACGTAGCGGCGGTCGAGCCACAGCTCCAGATCGTTCGCGCGCGAGTGCGGGTGCACCTCGAGCCCGCGCGACAGCCGCGCCTCGGGCGGCTGGATCGGGTCCTCGGGCGCACCCGACAGCACCCGCCGCCAGCCGAGCGCGTCGACCACAAGCGGCGCCCGCAGGTCGCCGCGATCGGTGTGGAGGGTGTGAAGCTCGCGCCCGCGCGTGATGCCCTCGACCTTCGCCGTGTCGAACGGCACGTCGGGCGACTGGCCCTTCAGCAGCGTGCACAGCTCGCGGTAGTCGAACGTCGAGAACGTCCACGGCAGATGCCAGCGGAACGTGCGGTGGCGCGTGTGCGTGACGAGGTCCCCGAACGTCTGGCGCACGCTGCCCATCAGGCCGAGGTCCTCGAGCCAGCGGGTGGGCGCCGCGCAGGCGCTCGTCTGCCTCTCGCCGACCTCGTAGCGGTCGATCAGCAGGACCTTCGCGCCCGACCCGCTCAGCTCGCGCGCGACCGCGAGTCCGGCGAACGAGGCGCCGCAGATCACAACGTCGAAGTCACCGTTCAGAGGTGTGCGCTCGGCGCCGCGTTTCGTGGCTCGCACGGGCATCCAAGGCGCATGATTCCAGCAACCGAGCCTGCGCTACCCTTCGACGCGCACATGACCACCATCACAACCGACTCAACTGACGCGAAGGTCGTCGAGGGTTCTGACGGCCTGCTGCTCGAGATCGACGGGCAGATCGTCCCCAACTACGACGCAACCTTCGCCCCCTTCGAGGAAGGCGAGGTCGTCACCGGCCGCGTCGTCCGCATCGACAACGACGAGGTCCTCGTCGACATCGGCTACAAGAGCGAAGGGGTCATCCCCAACAACGAGCTTTCGATCCGCAAGAACGTCGACCCGCACGACGAGGTCGAGATGGGCGAGGAGGTCGACGCCCTTGTCCTCACCAAGGAGGACCAGGACGGCCGCCTCATCATGTCCAAGAAGCGCGCGCGCTTCGAGAAGGCATGGCGCGCCATCGAGGCCGCTGCGGAGAGCGGGCGCCCCGTCGAGGGCACCGTGATCGAAGTCGTCAAGGGTGGCCTGATCGTCGATCTCGGGGTGCGCGGCTTCCTGCCCGCCTCGCTCGTCGACATCCGGCGCGTCCCGAACCTCGACGAGTACATGGGCACGAAGATCGAATGCAAGGTCATCGAGCTCAACCGCTCGCGCAACAACGTCGTGCTGTCGCGCCGCGCCGTGCTCGAGGAGGAGCGCAAGGAGCAGCGCCAGGAGATCCTGGACCGCCTGCAGCCCGGCCTCATCGTCGAGGGCCAGATCTCGAACATCGTCGACTTCGGCGCGTTCGTGGACCTCAACGGCATCGACGGCCTGATCCACATCTCCGAGCTGTCGTGGTCGCACGTCAACCACCCGTCGGAGCTGCTGAACATCGGCGACACCGTGCAGGTCAAGGTGCTCGACATAGACCGCGATCGCCAGCGCATCTCCCTGGGCCTCAAGCAGACCCAGGAGGACCCGTGGCAGCGGGTCGTCGACACCTACAACGTGGGCGACGACCTCGAGGGCACCGTGACGAAGGTCG
>VAYD01000323.1 GCA_005883905.1 Actinomycetota bacterium | reverse complement strand
CGCGTAGTCCGCCGGCTTCCACACGACCGAGTTGCCGCACAGCAGCGCGGGGACGATGTACCAGGACGGCACCGCGACCGGGAAGTTGCCGGCGGTGATGATCGCCGCGACGCCGACCGGCACGCGGAACGTGAAGAGCTGCTTGTCGGGCATCTCCGACGGCACGGTCATGCCGTACAGCCGCCGCCCCTCGCCCAGGAAGAAGTTGCAGGTGTCGACGATCTCCTGCACCTCTCCGAGCGATTCCGGATACGGCTTGCCGATCTCGCGTGTAACAAGGTGCGCGAGTGCCTCCTTGTTCTCCTCGACAAGCCGGCCGGCCTGCTGGATCGCGCGGCCGCGGACGGGCGCCGGCACGTGGCGCCACGCCTGCTGGGCGGCGCGGGCGGCGCGGCAGGCGTCGACGAACGTGCTCCCGTCGCCCAGGAGCGCGGTGGCTACGATCTGGTCGGTCTGCGCAGGATTGGTGGAGTCGAGGCGGCCGCCCGGAGCGTCTGTGAGGGCGCGGCCGCCGACAATCGAGGCGATCTCGGTGGCGGTCTGTGTCGGCATGCAGACCACGGTAGCGCCCGGACGTCCAGCCACGATGGCGCACGTTCAAGCGCATGAGAGTCCGAACCGATGCAAAGCCGACCATGCTGTCCACCGGTCCTGGTTTCCGCTGCCTGCTGCTCGCCGTCCTCGGCGCACTCGCCCTCGTCCCCGCCGCCCACGCGGCCTCCCCGGGCGTCAACGTCAACGGCGTTCCCACGTCTTCGAACGTCGACGACGTCATCGCCTCCGGCTCCAAGTACGCCCGCTTCTTCGTGCTCTGGTCCGACGTCGAGGCGACTCGCGGCGCCTTCGATCCGCTGCTGCTCTCGACCTACGAGGACCAGTTCGCGCGGCTGAATGCCGCGGGTGTGAAGCCCGTCGTCGTGATCATGGGCGCGCCGTCGTGGGCCAACGGCAGCAGCGACCGCTTCGTGCCGCCGCGCAACGCTGCGGACTTCGGCGTCTTCGCCGGCGCGTTCGCCGCCAAGCTGCGCGGCAAGGTCGCCGCCTACGAGATCTGGAACGAGCCCGATGAGGCCGCGTCCTGGCACGGCGGCGCCCCCGACGTCGCCAAGTACGCCGCGCTGCTCAAGGCCTCCTACGCCGCGATCAAGGCCGCCGACCCGGCCGCCAAGGTCATCACGGGGCCGACGACCGGCAACAACTACACCTGGATCGACGGCCTCTACGACAACGGCGCCAAGGGCTCGTTCGACGCCGTCGCCGTCCACACCGACACGGCGTGCCTCGACCGCGGCCCCGACTTCTTCTACCGCGAGGGCGGCCAGATCGGCCAGTACTCGTTCCTCGGCTACCAGACGGTGCACGGCGTCATGGCCGCCCATGGCGACGGCGACACGCCGATCTGGATGACCGAGCTCGGCTGGTCCTCGACGACGAAGACCTGCGGGCGCGGGGCGTGGGCGGGCAAGAAGCCTGCCGGCGTCGGCGAGGCCGGCCAGGCCACGTACCTCAAGCAGGCCTACCACTGCCTGTCGTTCGATCCCTACGTCCAGGTCGCGCTGTGGTTCGACCTGCAGGACCTCTCCGCCGCCGACAGCGAGCTCAACCGCTACGGCCTCCTGCGCGCCGACCACTCGCAGAAGCCCGCCTGGGGCGCGTTCCACGACGTCGCGGTCAACGGCGATCAGCTCACCGGCCAGTGCGCGAAGCTCGACGGCCCGGCGATCACGGTCGCGGCGCCGACCGACGGCAGCGTCTACGCCGACGGCCTGTTCATGAAGGCCAGCGCGAGCGATCCGAACCTGCACAGCATCAGCTTCTACGTCGACGGCAAGAAGGTCACCGGCTTCAGCGGCGCGAAGATCCAGGGCGGCAGGTTCGTGTCGATGCTGTGGCACGGCGCCTCCAACCTCTCCTACGGGACGCACACCGTCACCGTCCGGGCCTCGGACAACATCGGGAACGTCTCGAACCAGGACGTCCAGGTCACCCATGTGCGACGCGGTGACCTCAACTCGCTGCAGCCGGTCCAGCTCCGGGTAACGGTGCGCGGCAAGGGCCTGATCCGCCGGGTGACGGGTCGCGTCATTGCGCCCACGCCACCCGGCGGCAGGGTCCACGTGATGTTCCAGGTTCGCATCAAGGGCAAGTGGCGCACCCGCCACCTCGTGTCGAAGAACGCCAACCGCCCGTTCCGCGTGACGCAGCATCTCGCGCGACCCGGCAAGTGGCGCGTGCGGGTGCGCTTCATGGGCGCCGGCCTGTACAGGGCGTCGACGGCCACCGCTCGGGCGTTCGCGGCGCGCTAGGGGTGCCGAGGGCGGCGGACGTCGCCGCCCGAGGCGGGTCCCCCGGCGGTGTAGCGTCCGGGGCGTGCCCTCGGTAGTCATCTGCGGCGCCGGGGTCTTCGGCGCCGCAACCGCACGCCAGCTTGCGATCGACGGTTGGGACGTCACGCTCGTCGAGCCCGTCGCGGCGGGCCACGTGCGTGCCGGCTCGGGCGGCGAGTCGCGGCTGATCCGCTGCTCGCACGGCGCCGACCGCTGGCACACGCGCTCGGCGCGGCGCGGATTGGAGCTCTGGCGCGCGATCGACCCGGCGCTCGTCGTCGAAGCCGGCGTGGCGTGGTTCGCGCGGCGCGAGGACGGGTGGGAGGCGGCGTCGGAGGTGGCGCTGCGCGAGCTCGGCATCCCGTGCGAGAGGGTGGATCCGACGACGCTGTTCCCGTCGGTCCGCACCGACGACCTCGCATTCACGCTGTACGAGCCCGAGGCCGGGATCCTCCGCGCGCGCGACGCGACCCGGACGCTGGCGGTCCAGGCGGTCGCAGCCGGCGCACGCGTCGTGCGCGCCGCTGCGCGGCCCGATGGCCCGCGGGTGATCGCCGGCGACGAGGTGCTCGAGGCCGACCATGTGGTGTGGGCGTGCGGGGGCTGGCTGCCGGCGCTGTTCGGCGAGCTGCTGTCGCTGCGGATCACGCAGCAGGACGTGCTCTTCTTCGGCGCCGGCGCCGAGTGGGAGACGCCGGACGTGCCGGGCTGGGTCGACTACGACGGCGCGTTCTACGGGCTCGGGGACCTCGATGGCCGTGGCG
>VAYD01000322.1 GCA_005883905.1 Actinomycetota bacterium | reverse complement strand
CCACGGCGCGCAGCAGCGCGTCACGGGCGCGCTCGTCGTCGCGCGCGCCGAGCCAGTGCGTGGCGACCTCGCGGCTCGGGGCGCCGGCGGCCTCGACGACCGCCCCGATCGCGCGGTGCAGCGCGCGCCTGCGCATCCACGGCACGTCGGCGTACAGCGCCTCGCGGGTGAGCGCGTGGCGGAAGCGCGCGGTGCCGACGTCCTGCTCGACCGCCAGGCCGTGCTCGAGCAGCTCCGCGACGCCGTCCGGGCTCGACAGCGAGCCGACAAGCCATCCTCCGACAGCTCCGACGCACGGATCAGCACGGCGTCGCGCACCGTGTCCGGAACGGGGATCGCGGTCGTGCTGTCGAGTTCGAGCCCGATCGCGCTGTTGGTGAGCGCGCCGCTGAGGCGCAGAGCCGCCGCCAGCTCCTCGACGAAGAACGGCGTGCCCTGCGTCGACTCGAAGACACCGTGCACGAGCGACGGCGCCGGCGGCGCGCCGAGCACCGAACCCAGCAGCGCGGCGACCTCGTCGGAGCCCAGCGGGCCGAGCGCCAGCTCGTCGAGCCGGCCGGCGCGGCGCAGCTCGTGGCGCAGGCGCCGCAGGCTGTGGTCGCGCGGCAGGCCGTCGGAGCGATACACCGCGAGCACGAGCACCGACAGCTCCGCGAGCGGCTCGGCCAGCGCGGACAGAAGCTCGAGCGTCGCCTCGTCGGAGTACTGCAGGTCGTCGAGGACGAGCAGCACCGGGCGATCGGCAGCGAGGTGCGCCAGCGCGGAGCGCAGCGCCTCGATCAGCGTGGCGCGATCGGAGGATTCCGCGGGCGGGCCGAGCTCCGGCAGGATCATCGCGAGGTGCGCGGCGAGCGGACCGCAGCCGTCGAGCGCCTTCGGGTTTGCGCGCAGCCCGCTGCGCAGCGCCGCGACGACGACGCCGTACGGCGCGGTCCCGGTCTGGCCGGCCGCGCCCTGCAGCACGAGCGCGTCGGCCTCGTTGCGCGCCAGCTCTCCGATCAGGCGCGTCTTGCCGACGCCGGCGTCGCCGCTGAGCAGCACGATGCCCCCGGTCCCCTGCCGCGCGCGGTCGAGCGCCGCGCCGAGCCGTGCGAGCTCCGCGCGCCGGCCGACGAGGGTTCCACGGGCCGTCATGTGCGGAGTCTAGGAACGGCACCGCCCCCGATGTGCGAAGTACGGCATACATATCGGGAAATACGGCAATCGCACCGATGGCGGGGCGCGGCGGCGGACGTACGGTCGCCGCCATGAATCTCTACGTCATCCTCCGCCGCAACGGCTGGGCAACCCCCGACGACCTCAAGCAGGCGGCCGAGAAGTCGGCCGCCGAAGGCGACAAGGAGGGCTCCGGCGTTCGCTGGATCCGTTCCTACGTCATCTCCGAGGAGAGCGGCGAGCTCGGCACCGTCTGCATCTACGAGGGCGAGAGCCCCGAGGCGATCCGCAAGCACGCAGCCTCCGTGCCGATGCCGGCCGACGAGGTCATCCCCGTCGCCGACACGGTCGTCGTCCGCCCGGACCCGGCTCCGGCCGCAGTCTCATGAAACGCGGCATGACAGCCATCTGCGCCGCCGCCGTGGCGGCGCTCGGCGCCGGCGGCACGGCCGCGGCCGCGCAGCCGGACATCGAAGCGGCGCGTCAGGCCACCGCGCCCTTGCACGACGTGTCGGCGGCGACCGACTACGGCGTCTTCGCCGACGCCGCCGGGATCCTGTGCATCGACATGCTCGGCGAGGGCGGGATGGGCATCCACTACGTCAACGGTTCGCTGGTGGGCAATCCGAACGAGGACGTCCGCCACCCCGAGGCGCTCGTGTACGACCCGGACCCGTTCGGGCGCCTCCACCTGGCCGCGGCCGAGTACATCGTCGACAAGGCCACGTGGGACGCGACCCACACGGGGCCACCGCGGCTATTCGGCCACGACTTCTTCACGATCCCGGACGGCAACCGCTTCGGGCTGGCTGCGTTCTACGAGATCCACGCGTGGCTGTGGAAGCCCAACCCGAGCGGGTTCTTCAACAACTGGAACCCGCGCGTCGTCTGCTAACTCGCACGCGCAAACGCATCGACCCCGGTCAGCTCCGCCGAGACCTCCCAGAGGCGGGCGGCGCTGTCGGGGTCGACCGCGTGGGCCAGCACGCCGCCGCCACCTGGCTGAATGCTCTCGACGATGTCGGCGATGTCGCAGTCCGCGCAGTAGACGCCGCCCTCGCCCTCGAGCTGCGGCGACGTCGCGGCCCAGACGGTGGTCGCGGCTCCCTGCTCGGGCGTCTTGAAGTCGACGATCACGGTGCCGTCCTCGTCGAACCAGCCGGCGGCCTGCATCTCCTCCTGGGAGAGGTGGCGCTGCAGCGGGGTCATGATCCCGCCGGGGTGCACGGCGAAAGCGCGCACGCCCGCGTTCTGGCCGAGCTGGTCGAGCTGCACGGCGAAGAGGCTGTTGGCGGTCTTGGACTGGCCATAGGCCTGCCACTTGTCATAGGGGTCGCGCTCGAACTGCAGGTCGTCCCAGTGGATGTCGCTGATGCGGTGCCCTGCCGACGTGAGCTCGACGACCCGGGCGCCGCCGTCGCGTGTGAGAGCGGGCCAGAGCAGGTTCGTCAGTGCGTAGTGGCCGAGATGGTTCGTGGCGAACTGGCCCTCCCACCCGGGGCCGACGCGGAACAGCGGCGAGGCCATGACGCCCGCGTTGTTGATGAGCAGGTCGATCTTGCGGTCCGAGTCGAGGAAGCGCGCGGCGAACGAGCGCACCGAGTCGAGGTCGTCGAGATGGAGGTCGTCGACCTCGACGTTCTCGATGTCCGCGAGCTGCTCGCGCGCGTAGTCGGGGCGGCGCGCCGGCACGACGACCGCGGCGCCGGCGTTCACGAGCGCGCGCGTCGTCTCGATCCCGACGCCCGAGTAGCCACCCGTCACGACGGCGAGCTTGCCGCTCAGGTCGACGCCGTCCGCCACCTCCGCGGCGGTGCTCTGCGCATCGAAGCCAGATCCGATCCTGTGCTGTGGAGTGGTCATGCCCCCACGGTAGGACTTCGAGCGCGGTCGAAGTCAAGCTAGATGCGCTCGTCGAGGCGCACGGTGACCGTGTCGCCCGCCTCCTTGCCGATCGCCTTGCGCACATCCGCCTTCACGGGCAGCTTGTGCGTGCCATCGCCGAGCGCCATGAACGCGCTCGTGAACGGCACGCCGTCGATGCTGCCGCGGACCTTGACGAGTCCCTTCGTCCCGAAGAACTCGGCTGAGTCCTCCATCACGACGTACGTCCAGGCGCCCTTGTTCTCGCCCTTCTGGAGCCGTGCTTCGAACGTTCGCAACATGCGATGAGTTTGCCGAAGCGTGCGAGTCTCAGCCGCATGCAGATCCGATCGCGCATGAGCACGAGCCTCGACGGCTACATCACGACGCCGAC
>VAYD01000321.1 GCA_005883905.1 Actinomycetota bacterium | reverse complement strand
GCGGCACCGTCGTGCTCGAGCAGGTCTTCCAGATTCCGGGTCTGGGCCAGCTGCTGCTCACGGCGGTCGAGAAGCGCGACTACCAGCTCGTGCAGGCGCTGACGCTGCTCGCGGGCGCTACGGTCGTGCTGGCAAGCCTCGCCGCCGACATCGTGCAGGCGTTCATGGATCCGCGAGTCAGGCTGGGCCGGAAATGAGCGCGGTCGACGTCCTCGGCGCACCGGGCCCGCCCCCCGTGGAGACGGCGGCGTGGCGCCGCCGCGCACGCGGGCTGCGCGGCCTGCCGCTGCAGGCGAAGATCGGCGCCGGGATCCTCGCCTTCCTCGTGCTCGTAGCCTTGCTGGCGCCGCTGATCGCGCCGTACGGGCAGAACCAGCTCGACTTCGACAACATCCTCAGCGCGCCGTCGCCGAGCCACCTGTTCGGCACCGACAGCACCGGCCGCGACGTCTTCAGCCGCACGCTCTACGCACTGCGCGTCGATCTCGCCATCGTCGTCGTCGTCACGTACATCCCGCTGCCGATCGGCGTCCTGATCGGCGCGATGGCGGGCTACTTCGGCGGCATCGTCGACAGCGTCGTCGCGCGCGTCATCGACGTGATGATCGCGTTCCCGTTCTTCGTGCTGGTGATCGCGGTCATCGCGGTCGTCGGCCCCGGCGTCAAGGGCGTGCTCATCGGCGTTCCGATCGTCGCGTGGGCGCTCTATGCGCGGCTCGCGCGCTCGGAGATGCTGGTCATGCGCGAGCAGCCGTTCATGCTCGCCACGACAGCGCTGGGCTACTCGCGCCGCCGCGCGATCCTGCGCCACGCGGTCCCCAACCTGATGCGCCCGTGCCTGATCTACTCGACGCTGGACATGGTCGTGAACCTGCTGCTGCTCGCCAGCCTCGCGTACCTCGGCCTCGGCGCCCAGCCGCCGAACGCCGAGCTGGGATCGATCGTCGCGGACGGCCAGAGCACGCTGCTGACCGCCTGGTGGGTCGCGACGTTGCCGGGCCTCGTCGTCGTGCTGTTCGGCGTGGGCGCGGGCATGCTCGGCGACGGGCTGTCCGACGGCCGGCTGCGCGGAGGCGTCCAGTGACCGCGCTGCTGCGGATCGAGGGACTGCGCGTCGAGTTCGGCGATGGCGACGCTCCGCTCGTCGCCGTCGACGGCGCCGGCCTGAGCGTCGCACCGGGCGAAGTGGTCGGGCTGATCGGCGAGTCGGGGTCCGGCAAGAGCCTCACCTGCCGGTCGGTGATGCGCCTCGTCCCCCGCCCCGGCCGCATCGCCGCGGGTGAGATCGAGTTCGACGGCCGCGACGTGCTTGCGATGTCGGCGCAGGAGCTGCGCGACTTCCGCGCGCACGACGCCGGGATGATCTACCAGGACCCGTTCAGCTCGCTGAATCCCGTCTACCGCATCCGCGACCAGATCGCCGAGACGTTGCGCGTCAACCTCGGAGTCGGCAAGGCCGACGCCCGGGCGCAGGCGGTCGAGCTGCTGGACGGCGTCGGCATCCGGGATCCCGAGCGCCGCGCGCTGTCGTACCCGCACGAACTCAGCGGCGGCATGCGCCAGCGGGTCATGATCGCGCTGGCGACGGCGTCGCGGCCGCGGCTGCTGCTGGCCGACGAGCCGACGACGGCGCTGGACGTGACCACGCAGGCCCAGATCCTCGCGTTGCTGCTGCGGTTGCGCGCGGAACGCGCCATGGCGGTCCTGCTCGTGTCCCATGACTTCGGCGTCATCGCGCAGGTCTGCGATCGCGTGGTGGTGATGTACGCAGGCCATGTCGTGGAGACCGGGCCGCTCGCTGCGCTCTACACGAACGCCCAGCACCCATACACGCGTGCGCTCCTGGAGTCCGTCCCCGAGCTGGAGTCCGCGGGGCGCAGGACGCGCCGCCCGGGGATCGCCGGTGTGCCACCCGAGCTGACCGAGGTTCTGCCGGGCTGCGTATTCAAGCCGCGCTGCCGCCACGCGCAGCCGGGCTGCGAGGCGATCTCGATGGCGCTCGAGCCGGTGTCCGAAGGCCATGAAACAGCGTGTCCGGTCCGCCCCTTCGCGGGCACCGGAAGCGCACCGACTGCCCGCGCCGGAGCGCAGCGATGACGGACCAGCTGCCGCTGCTGCGCGTCGAGGGCGTGATGAAGGAGTTCGGTCTGCGCCGGACAGCCTCCGAACGCGTCGCACGCAGCGCGGCCGAGGCGCACCGCGCGGTCGACGACGTGTCCTTCGCGCTGCGCCGTGGCGAGATCCTGGGGCTCGCCGGCGAGTCGGGAAGTGGCAAGACCACGCTTGCGCGCTGCATCGTCCGGCTGATCGAGCCCGACGCCGGGGTCATCGAGCTCGACGGCGTCGACGTCCGGGCGGCAAGCGGGCCGGAACTGCGCGAATTGCGCCGCCGCATGCAGATGGTCTTCCAGGACCCCTACGCTTCGCTGAACCCGCGCATGACCGTCGCGACGGCGTTGCTCGAGGTCGGCCGCGTCCACCGCAGGCCCGGCGCGGAGAACGGCGAGCAGTTCGTGCGCGACGCGCTCGAGCGCGTCCATCTGGGCCCGGGCATCGCCACGCGGCGCCCGCGTGAGCTCTCGGGCGGCCAGCGCCAGCGCGTGGCCATCGCGCGAGCGCTGGCGGCGGGACCGGAGGTCCTGATCGCCGACGAGCCGGTCAGCGCGCTCGACGTCTCCGTGCAGGCCCAGCTCCTGAACCTGTTCGGCGACCTGCGCGACGAGCTCGGCGTGGCCATCCTCTTCGTGGCGCATCAGCTCGCGGTCATCGCCGAGATTGCAGACCGAGTGGCGGTCATGAACCGCGGCCGGCTCGTCGAGGTCGGCGAGACCGCGGCGGTCTTCGGCAACCCGCAGGACGAGTACACGAAGGCGCTGCTGGCGGCGCATCCTCACATCCGGCTGTCGCGCGTGGCGTCGTGAACGCCTACATCCAGACCGTCGACGGCCCGGTCGATCCTGCGTCCATCGGCATGACGCTCACGCACGAGCACGTCTTCCTCGAGCTGTGGGCCGACGACGGCCAGGGCTTCATCGGCCAGACGCGCGACGAGGACCTGCTGGCGGAGGAGCTGGGCGCGTTCCGGACGGCCGGCGGGACGTGCCTGGTCGACCAGACCCCGGGTGGCGCAGGGTGCGACCCGCTT
>VAYD01000320.1 GCA_005883905.1 Actinomycetota bacterium | reverse complement strand
ACTGGGTCGAGATCACGCCGGCGCCCTCGAATGGCTCGCCGTTCGTGACGCCGCGCTTGCCGTACGTGCTGAGCCGGTGGGCGACCTGACCGAAGACCTCGGTGATCGCGTGCGTCTCGAACTCGGCGAACGACGTCAGCTCGCCGGATTCCACCAGCGCCTGGCGCGGCGCGATGAACGCGTCGACCGTCGCGACCTCCGGGGCCTCGCCGGTATTGCGGATCAGGAGCCCGCCGGGCAAGACCAACTCCCGCAGCCGCTCGTACGCCGGAGCGGATCCCTCCTCGAAGGACACGGCGGCGAAGAACGCGTCCATGAGCGCCTTCAACTCGGTCATCTAGCGTCTGCCTCGTGACCGATGCCCGCTGGCCCGCGGCGGAGCCGCTCGAGACCGCGCGCCTGCGCCTCGTGCCACTGCGCGCTCACGATGCACGCGAGATGTCGATGGTGCTGGATGACATCAGTCTGCACGAGTTCACCGGCGGGCGGCCGGACACCGTCGACGAGTTGCGCGCCCGTTACGGGGCCGGCGCCCCGGGTTGGCTCAACTGGGCCGTCCGCCTGCGCGCCACCGGCGAAGCCGTCGGGACCGTGCAGGCCACGCTGGCTCACGAGGACGGACGCCCGAGCGCGACCCTCGCATGGGTCGTCGCCTCCGGCCATCAGGGCAACGGCTATGCCTGTGAGGCGGCGGCGGCGATGGCCGTCTGGCTCCGCCGTCGCGGTGTCGAGATCCTGATCGCCCACGTGCATCCCGATCACCAGGCTTCGATCGGCGTCGCCAGGCATCTCGGAATGGATCCCGGCGCCGCGGGCAGCGATGGCGAGATCCGCTGGCATCTCAGTCGCCGAACAACGTCAGCGTGAGCGACCGCGGGCCGCCGCGGTCGCGGTGCTCGCACAGGTAGATCCCCTGCCACGTGCCGAGCGCAAGGCGCCCGTCGCGCACCGGCAGCGTCACGGACGGCCCGAGCAGCGAGGCTTTGACGTGCGCCGGCATGTCGTCGGCGCCCTCGATCGTGTGTGTCCAGGCGAACGACTCGGGCACCGCGGCGCTGAACCACGTCTCGAAGTCGCGCCGCACGTCGGGCGACGCGTTCTCGTTCAAGGTCAGCGACGCCGACGTGTGACGGATGTGGACGTGCAGCAGCCCGGCCGTGAGCTCGCCGAGCTCGGGCAGCTCACCCACGACCTCGCGGGTCACCAGGTGAAAGCCGCGCGGCCGCGGCTCCAAGGTGATGTCACGCGAGATCCACATCGGCCGGCAATCGTGCCACGGTCATGTCGACCCGTGTCCCCCGGAACGGCACGCCCTCGTCCTCGAGCAGCACCCGTTGGCGCTCGCCCTTGGCGAGCGAGCCGTCGGCGCGGACCACGCGCCACCACGGCACGTCCTCGTCGGTCTGGCTCAGCACCGTTCCGCCGAACCGCGGCGCGCCCGGCGAGATGTCGCCGTAGGAGCGGACGAACCCCTCCGGGATCTCGCGGACGCGGGCCAACACGACCGAGTAGCTTGGGGCCATGCGCCGCGGCACGTACTCCATCGTCGCCCATGACCACGGCACGGGGGAGTGCGGCGTCGCCGTGCAGTCGCACTGGTTCTCCGTCGGGTCGGTCGTCACGTGGGGCCGCGCGGGCGTCGGCGCGGTCGCGACGCAGTCGCTCGCCGACCCCGCATACGGGCCGCGATTGCTCGAGGCGCTGGCCGCCGGCGAGGAGCCGCAGGCCGCGCTCGACCGCCTCGTCGCCGCCGATCCCCAGGGGCGCTTCCGCCAGGTTGCGGTCGTCAGCGCGAAAGGCGCGGTCGCCGTCCACACCGGCGACGGCTGCATCGCCTACGCGGGCCACCGCACCGGCGAGCGCTTCAGCGCGCAGGCCAACATGATGGCCAACGGCACAGTGTGGGGCGCGATGGCCGACGCCTTCGAAGCCGCCGAGGGATCGCTCGCGCGACGGCTCATGGCTGCGCTCGACGGCGCGGAGGCCGCAGGCGGCGACGCCCGCGGCCGCCAGTCGGCCGCGCTGCTGGTCGTCCCGGCCCAGGGCGAGGAGTGGCACCGCACCGAGCTGCGCGTCGAGGACCACCCCGAGCCGCTCGAGGAGCTGCGGCGCGTGCTCACGGTCCGTGAGGCGTACGACCTCGCCGAGAAGGCAGACGAGGCGATGGGCGAGGGCCGCCACGAGGACGCCGCGCGCTACGGCGCCGAGGCGCTCGCGCTCTCCCCCGAGAACCACGAGTTCATGTTCTGGGCGGGACTGGGCATGGCGCAGGCCGGCGACATGGATGACGCGCTGGCGATGGTGCGCCGCGCGATCGAGCTACAGCCCGGCTGGGCGGAGCTTCTTGGCCGGCTCGACCCGGAGATCGCGCCGGGCGCTGCCGCGGTCCTCGCGGAACTTCAAGGCGCAGAAGCACGCTCCGAGGAGCGCGCCGGCTAGCGCTCCGCCCCAGACGCCGAAGGCCGCGTACACGAGCATCTGCAGCGCACTGTGCGCCAGCGCCACACCGGCGAGCGCGCCGAGGACCACCCCCACGAACCCGGTGCCGAGGATGGCGTCGCAGCGCCGCATGCTTCCGGCATGCCCGCCGGACAGAAGCGGCTAACGCTCGCCCGGTGTCTTCTTCGGGTACAGCGAAACCGGCGTCGAGAGATCCAGCGCGGTCTTGATGATGCGGCTCTGCTCGGCGATGTGCGCGGCCGGGTAGCCCTCGCCCGGCGACGCGCGCTCGGGCCGGCCGATGTAGCCGAACGCGAGGTGCTCCGGGAGGATCTGCATGAGGCGCGGCGACATGTGCGCGCGGGCGCCCATGTTGCGCGGCTCCTCCTGGACCCACACGACCTCGCGCAGGTTCGGGTAGCAGTCGACGAGCTCGATGATCTGCGCCTCGGGGAACGGGTACAGCA
>VAYD01000195.1 GCA_005883905.1 Actinomycetota bacterium | reverse complement strand
ACTTCCGCGACCAGACCGGCTGGGAGCGCGCGCTCGGCGCGCTGCGCGTGCATCACGCAGTGTTCGCGATCGAGATCGTCGACCCGCGCGAAGCCGAGGTGCCGGCGGTCGGCCGGCTCGCCCTGGTCGACCCGGAGACCGGCGCCCGCGTCGAGGTCGATACGTCGTCGCCGCATCTCCGCGAGCGCTTCGCTGCGATCGAGCGCGAGCGCCGCGAGGGCGTCGCTCGCGAGCTCAAGCGCCTGCGCATCGACCACGTGACGCTGAGCACCGACGACGACTGGCTCGTCGTGCTCGGGCGGAGGCTGCGGTGAGCTTCGGGTCCCCGTGGTGGCTGCTCGCGCTGCTCGCCGTGCCGGTGGCGATCGCGGCGTTGTACGCCGCGCGCCGGCGGGCGCGCCGCTACGAGATCCGCTTCCCCGCCGTCTCGTCGATGCTCGCGGCGCTGCCGGTCGTGCCGCGCTGGCGGCGCGTCCTGCCGACGGCGCTGGCGCTCGCGGCGATGGCGATGCTCGCCGTCGCCGCCGCCAGGCCGCAGCACACGGTCCGCGTCGCCCTCTCGTCGGCGTCGATCATGCTCGTCACCGACCACTCGGGCTCGATGCAGGCCACCGACGTCCGGCCGACCCGCCTCAAGGCCGCCCAGACCGCCGCCAACAGCTTCATCAAGGAACTGCCGCAGGGCGTCAAGCTCGGGATCGTCGCGTTCTCCCTGCAGCCGGACGCGGCGCAGGCGCCGACGAGCGACTACGGCGCCATCAAGCACGTCGTGGACAGCCAGGTCGCCAACGGCGGCACCGCGACCGGCGACGCGCTGGCCGTGGCGCTGGCGCTGCTGCAGCAGCAGAGCAAGCAGTCCAAGCCGAACGCGTCGGCGATCATCCTGCTCTCCGACGGCGCCCGGACCGTCGGGCGCAGCCCGATCCCGGTCGCGCAGGACGCCGCCAAGCTCAAGATCCCGATCTTCACGGTCGCGCTCGGCACCGAGGACGCGGTCGTGCCGAACCCCGACCCGTTCGGCCCGCCGCTGCCGGCAACGCCCGATCCCGCGACCCTGCGCCAGATCTCGCGCATCACGCACGCCCGCAGCTTCGCCGCGTCCGACGCCGACCGGCTCGGCTCGATCTACAAGAGCCTCGGCTCGAGCCTCGGCAGCAAGATCGAGAAGCGCGAGCTCACCGTCGGCTTCGGGATCGCCGGGCTGCTCCTGCTGCTCGGCGCCGCGGGGACGTCATTGCGCTTCGGCGGGCGCCTGCCGTAGATCGATCCAGGCGCGGGCCTGGCCGGGCGAGGGGAAGATCGTCCAGCGATCCATCTTGCCGTCGGGTCGCACGGCGTAGACCAGCCCGCCGATCTCGTCGAGCACCACGCCGTCGCGCTCGCCGCCGTGGCGGACGCTCAGCAGCACGTCGCGGCCGTGGAGCTCGTCGCCGAGCACCTCCTGGTGGTAGCCGTGGAACCAGGACATCCACTGCGCGAGGAAGCGGATCATCGACGTCGGGCCCTCGTAGCGCGGCTCGCCGACCCAGGCGTCGTAGTGGCTGAGGTCGAACACGACGTCGTCGGAGAAGCACGCCAGCACACGGTCCATGTCGCGCGCCTCCCAGGCCGCCCAGACGCCGCGCACGACAGCGATCGGGCCCGTGCCGGTCAGCTCGAGCTGCGCGTCCCACAGGTCGGTGATCGACGCCAGGCGCACGAGCCGCTCGCCGCTCAGCTCGTGCACCACGGCCGACGTCTCGTCGTCGTGGACGTCGGCGAGCACCTTGTCGCCGCAAGCGATGCATGTGCCACAGCCGGACCAGCCGAGCTGCTGCAGCACCGCGCGAACGCCGTCGCGGCCGCGGGCGGCCCGCTCGCCGCTCCAGCCCTCGAACCGCCTCAGGTCCCACTCGACGCCGGGCTCACAGGCGGCGATCAGCGCCTCGCGATCGGGGGCCTCCCACCATGAGCGCACGAGCTCGCCGGGGGACATGCCCCGACTCTACGGAGATCAGCGACGGCTGAGGATGAATGCCGCGGCGAGGACGGTCACGAGCGTCCATGCGCGCTCGGCGCCGAAGCCGTCGTCGACCGCCGCCGCGACGAGGACGGCAACCACGCCGATCGCGAACACGGCGAACTCCGTCGAACGGGCGAACTCCCAGCGATGCGTCGTGTGCCGCGGCTGGGCGCTGCCGTTCGTGGCCGCGGGGCGGGCGGAGAAGCGCACGGGCGCGTCGCCGCCGAGGCGCTCCTGGTGCTCGGTTTCCTGCGTGGTCATCGTTCCTCGTCTCCTGGTGCGTGGTCGAAGGACGCGCGCTCGCGGCGCAGCTGTGCGGTCAGATCCTGCTGCTGGGAGCCCAGGGTGCGCAGCACGCGCACGCGCTCGGTCGGGACCGCCCGGGTCGTGACGACCGGCTCCTCGGCCCACAGCACGATCTCGATCGGCGGCTCGTCGAGCTTCGGCCCGCCGGCGCTCTCGGCCGGCAGCTCGCCCGGCTGGATCGGCTCGCGCTCGATGACGAGCTCCTCGTGGCGCAGCACGACGGTGACTGTGACCTCCTCCTCGACGATCTCCTTGCGGACCCGGACGTGCTGCGCCGGGACGCGCTCGGTCTCCACGACAAGCTGCTCCTCGGAGAGCACGACCTCCTCGCCTGCGGGTTCGGCCGGAACGGGCTCCGCTTCGGCCTCGACGACCGGCTCGAGCGTCGCGGTCGGCTCCGGCACGGGCCGGACCGGCGGCTCTTTGGGCGGCTTGGGCTGCTCGATCCCGAAGTGCTCCACGACGCGGCGCTCGGTCTCGGGGTCGAGGTCCTCGGTCCCCGGCGAGATCGTCGGAGCGCCGGTGATGCGGTCGATCATGTACGGCAGGTCGATCGCATAGACGGTCGGGTCGACCTCGGCGCCCTCGACGGGCACGACCACGCGCCCGTCCTCGGTGTCGATCCCGACGAAGCGCGAGCCGCCCTCGTCCTTGTCCTCGAACACGGTCTCGACTTCGCCCAGCGGCCGTCCATGCGCGTCCCGAGCCAGCCGGCCGGCGAGCTCGGCAGGGTCCACGTGCAGGCTCATGCGCGCCCCTTACCCAGGGAGAGCGCGGGTGACGCCCTATAGAGTCGCGCGCACGATGTCGCCCACCGGCGCCGACGCCGTGCTTCACACCTGGCGCGCCTGGGAGGAGCGTGACCTGGACACCGTCGTCGACGGCATGACGCCCGGCGTCGTCCACGACCTGTCGCACTACGAGGGCTTCCCGGGCGAGCCGGTCAACACCGGCGTCGGCCCCGCGCTGGACTCGCTGGCCGTATGGATGGCGTGGTGGCGCGGCTACAGCCAGGAGCTCGTCGACACCGAGGAGATCCCTGGCCGCGTGCTGCTCCACGTGCGCCACCGCGGCGAGCGCGACGGCCGCGAGATCGACGAGCCCCTCGGGCTCCTGTTCTACCTCGACGACAAGCAGCGCATCACGCGCTGGGAGCCGTGGTCGGACGTTGAGGCGGCGCGTGCCGCGCTCAGAAGCCCGACGAGTAGATGACGCCCCAGACGACCATCGCAGCCACGGAGAGGCCGAACGACACCACCGCGTCACGGGGTTTGTCGCGGAGGGCGAACGTGACCGCGGTGATCGTGCACAGCAGGCCGATCCCGGAGACGATCGGGAACGCGTGCCACTGCCACGCGTCCGGGTTGTCGCGCCAGAGCACGGAGGCGGGGTCGCAGCCCTCGTCGCACGTCATCGCGGCGAGGAACAGCGACGCGAGCACCCAGATGCTCTCGGCTGCGACGAGGAGGACGCCGAATGCCGGCACCGGCCAGGGGATCCGTCGTTTGGCTGTCGCTTGTTGACCCATGGTCAGCAAGTCTAGCGTACTGTTGACCGCTGGTCAAGAAGGGTCAGAGTACGCCGCAGCAGCTCCCCGATCGTGTCGGGTGAGTGCGGCAGCGCCTCGACGAGCGCCAGCACGTAGCGAGCCTCCGCGAGGCCGAGCCGCGTCTCGGTGATCGCGCGCGCAGCGAAGCGCGCGCCGGCGCGGTCGAAGCGCGCATCGCCGCGGTCGGCCATCACGATCAGCATCCGTAGCACGTCGTCGAGCGCCAGGTGCCGCAGCTCACGCGCCGCCGCGTCGATCAGCGTCAGGTTCTTCGTAAGGAGGGCACGCCGAAAGCGCGCGTGGGGAGAGCCTTCGCTGGTCATCGTGGCGCGAACATATGTTCGCGCCACGGTCAAGTCAGGTCCGCGACCAGCTCCTCGACTCGCCCAGCGATCTCGTCGCGCGTGGTGCGCACCGCCTCGATCGGCCGGCCCTTCGGGTCGGGCAGGTCCCAGTCGAGGTAGCGCTTGCCGGGGATGAACGGACAGGCGTCGCCGCAGCCCATGGTCACCACCACGTCGGCGGCCTGCGCGAGCTCGGTCGTGAGCAGCTTGGGCCGCTCGCCGGTGAGGTCGATGCCGAGCTCGCGCATCACTGCCACGACCTCTGGATGCACGTGCCCGTCCGGATCGGCTTCGCTTCCGGCCGACTCCGACGTGTGGCGCCCGGCGGCGGCACGGTCGAACAGCGCGCGGCTCATCTGCGAGCGCCCGGCGTTGTGGAGGCAGACGAACAGGACGTGCGCCATCAGCGCTCCCGGATGAACTGGTAGGTGAGACCGCCGATCGTCGCGCCGGTGACCGGGCCGACGACATAGATCCAGAAGTGCGTCCACGTCCCCGACGCGAGCGCAGGGCCGAAGCTGCGCGCCGGGTTCATGCTCGCCCCCGAGACGCCGCCGCCGATCAGGATGTCGAGCACCACGACGCCGCCGATCGCAATCGCTGCCGCCGCACCGACGGCGCGCGTGTCGGTGGCCACCGCGACGATCACGAACATCAGCAGCGCGGTCAGGACGACCTCGTAGAGCAGCGCCGTGCGAGTGGACACCGAGGCGACGTTGGCGCCGAGATGGCCTGGCTTGTCCGGCCACGCGGCGAGCAGGAGCAGGCCCCCGAGCGCCGCCCCGGTCAGCTGCGCGCCGATGTACGTCAAGGCCTCGCGTCGCGGGAAGTGGCGCGTGATCGTGAAGGCGATCGTGACCGCCGGGTTGATGTGTGCGCCGGAGAGATGCCCGACTGCGTACACGAGCCCCATGATGGCCAGGCCCGACACCGCTGCCTGTGCGGGCAGGCCGAGGTCGGCGTGGCCGGACGCGGCCTCTGCCGCGCCCCCGCCGACGAAGAAGATGAGCACGAACGCCGCGACCAGCTCGGCGAGCGCGCGACGCGGCAGCCCCGGACGGTCACGCAAAGACGGTCTCCAGCGGAACGCCGATGATCTTGAGCCGCCGCGTAAGTCCGTCGAGCGCGAAGCCGCGCAGGTCGTCCTCGGTGACGCCGAGGACGTTCGCGGCGGCGCCGTCGCCCGGCGGCTTGAGCGACTCGGCGACGTGCGGAAGCAGCTCCCGCATCGTTTGGCGCACCGTGTCCGCCTGCTCGGGATGCGCCTTGACCGTCTCGCGCAGGAACCAGACGCCATAGCCGATGTGGCGCGTCTCGTCATGGTGGATCTTCGAATAGCCCTCGACGAACCCGGGCAGCAGGCCTTCGCGTGTGACGTAGTCGGTGGCGAACTTGAATGTGGTCAAGCCGAGAGTGCTCTCGAGGATCAGGTGGTAGAGCGTCACGAAGCCGACCTTCGCCGCGAGGTCGCTCGGGTTGGCCACGAGCCGCGCGTGGGACTCGACCAGCGCGATGTCGAAGATCGCCCTAAACGCGTCGGACACCTGGTCGCGTGCGCGCTCGACATGCGCGCCGACCGTCGACGGCTCTGCGATCACCTCGTCCTGGAAGCGCGCGTAGAACTGCATGTGGCGTGCCTCGTCGACCTGCTGCGTCGAGAGGAACGTCGCCTCTTCTTCGGATCCGTACGCCCCGACGAGGCCCGAGAACTTCGTCGTGATGCGCTCTTCGGCGACCATCAGTGACGAGAGCACGAAGAGGATCAGGCCGCGGTCGGCGTCCTCCATGTGCCGCCACTGCTTCGCGTCCTTGGTCAGGTCCACGCTGAACGGCGACCACTGGGAGTCCTCCCAGCGCCGGTAGAGCGTCTGAGGGTCGTTGAGCTGGATCTCGTCGCTCATGCGCCGAGGTGCTTCTCCACGAGCATGCAGTCCTTCCACCGGCCGTCGAGCTTGCCGTGGCGACGCTGGACGCCGACCTCCTCGAAGCCCGCCGCCCGGTGCGCAGCGAGGCTGGCTTCGTTGTCGGTGAAGATCCGGCTCGTGAGCTTGTAGTAGCCCGCCTGCTCGGCGACGGACGCCAATGCGTCCAGCAGCCGCCGGCCGAGCGATTGGCCGCGGGCCTCGCGAGCGACGTACACGCCGTGCTCGCCGACGCCGCCGTAGACGCAGCGATCGGAGTACGCGCTGAGCCGCGCGAAGCCGACCACCTCGCCGTTCGCCTCGGCGACGACGAACGGCAGGCCCTCCGCGAGCCAAGCGGCGGCGTCCTCGGTGGTTCGAGGCGTGGTCTCGAACGTCGCCACGCGCTCCTCGAGGCCCTCGTTGTAGATCACGGCGATTGCGTCCGCGTCCCCCGCCGCCGCCGGGCGGATCACCGCATGATCCACGGTCACGCGCAGCACTCGCGGACCTCGCCGCAGCACTCCGTGGCGGCCTGTCCCGAGCCACAACCGCAACCCGTGCCGTGCTCGTCGACGTCCTCGTGCGTGGCGAAGACCTCCCACGGCGTGCCGTCCGGGTCGCGCACCCAGATCTTGTCCTGGCGCGCGTAGCAGCAGGTCGTGTCCATCTCGTCGAACGCGGCCAGGCCGGCGGCGACCAGACGCTGCTTCGCAGCAAGCACGTCCTCGGTGCTCTCGACCTGGATCCCCGCGTGGTTGAACGCACCGAGCTCGGTGCGCGCGCCCTGGGTGAGCGTGAAGTTGAGCGCCGGGTCGGCGACGCTGAACTTCGCGTAGCCCGGCTTGCGCTTCTCGGGCTCGGTGCCGAACAGTGCCTCGTAGAACGGGATCGAGCGCTCGACGTCGGTGACGGTGAGCGCAAGATGCGGCCTCAGGACAGCCATGACTCGAGTTCCTCCAGTGCCTCTGGCTTGACGTAGTAATAGGCCCAGACCCCGCGCCGCTCGACATCGATCAACCCGACGTCGCGCAGTTTCTTCAGGTGCTTGGACAGGGCCGGCTGCGAGATGTCGAAGAGCGGCTCGAGATCGCAGACACAGGTCCGGCCGCCGTACTGGCGCAACACATCGACGATCTGCAGGCGCGTCGGATCACCGAGCGCCTTGGCGAGCTCCGCGAGCCGCTCGGCGTGGACCGGCTCGATGTTCGGCCGGCGCGGTGCGCAGCAGGGCTGCCCGACACGCCGGGTGCGCAGCGGCTCGAGCTGCAGGACGGGCGCCATGATCGGCACTGTACAGGAGAGATAACCAAATAGGTATCTCTCGTCCGTTACCCTGCGGGCATCAGCGATCAGACGCTGCCAGTCCTGCCCGTTCTGCCGTCGCGCGCCGTTGCAGTCCGCCGCGCTCGACTGCTCGCGTGGGTCGGGCTCGGGTGGCACGTCATCGAGGCGGCGGTCGCCCTCGTCGCGGGCGTCGTTGCCGGCTCCGTGGCACTGCTGGGCTTCGGCGCCGACAGCCTCATCGAGGCGCTCGCGGGCATCGTCGTGATCTGGCTCATGACCGATGCGCGCTCGGCATCGCCGGCTGCCGAGCGCCGCGCGCAGCAGCTGATCGCAATCTCGTTCGGGATCCTCGCCGTGTACATCGGCATCGAGGCGATCCGCGATCTGGCCGCGGGCCACCACCCCGACGGGAGCTGGGTCGGGATCGGGCTTGCGATCGTCACGCTCGCCACGATGCCACCACTGGCGCGCGCCAAGCGCCGAGTCGCCGAGGCGCTCGGCTCGTCGGCGACCGCGAGTGAAAGCCGGCAGACCGTGCTGTGCGCGTATCTCTCCGCCGCGCTCCTGGTCGGCCTGCTGGCCAGCGCCGCGCTCGGCTGGTGGTGGGCGGACCCGCTCGCAGCACTCGTGATCGCGGGCGTCGCGGTGCGCGAGGGGCGCGACGCGTGGCGCGGCAGCTCCTGCAGCTGCTGCTAGCCGACCTCGTCCTCGGTGAGCACCGTGTCGTCGTGCGAGTACGGCGGTGAGCAGGCGCACACGACGCGCAGGGTGTCGCCGCCCGTGTTCCACAGCTTGTGCCGTGCGCCCGGCGGGATCACGGCGCAGTCGCCGGTCCGGATCTCGCGCTCCTCGTCTTCGATCCGCAGCCGCCCGGCGCCCGCCGTGACGAGGTAGAGCTCCTCGCTGAGCCGATGGAAGTGCTCGGTCGTCGCGCCGCCGGGAGGGAGCGAGGCCTCCGCGAGGCTCTGGTTCACGGCCGGGGCGGCGGCGCGCCCTGCCCACTCCCGGATCTCTGATCCGTCCTTGGTGATGAAGGGTTCGATCTCGTCGTAATGCGCGATGTCCATGGCTGGATCATGTCGGCCCCGGTCTATCGAACGCGATAGCCGAGGGCGGTGTCCCAGTGCAGCCGCGACGCCGTCGGCAGCGGCCCCTGCCTGCCGGGGATCTTCACGCCGGCCTTGGTGCCAGGCGGGCAGATCGCGATGTAGCGGGCGTAGCCGCCCAGGCCGCCCCGGAACTTCGGGTAGCCGATCTCGATCAGGCACCCGGTCGGCGGCACCGCGTCGAGGTTGCCGACGCCCTCGGCCTGCGTGTAGCCGTGGTGCATCAACCAGGCCTCGCCCTCCAGCGTCGGCGTCGTGTCCGTGTCCAGCGGCTCGTGGCCGTGGAACAGGATGTGGCGCTTGAGGTGCAGGAACTCGAGTGCGGCGAGCGAGACGCCCGGGAACACGGGATCGGCCGCCAGCGCCTTCGCCGCGTCCGGATCGTCGGTCCACTTCTTCGACCAGTCCGAGCGCACCATGACGACCGAGCCGCCCGGGATCCGGCCGTGGCGGCGCTCGAAGGCGCGGATGTCGGACACCTGCAGCGCGTACTTCGGGTCCTTCTTGACCTGCGGGACGATCGAGATCACGACGAGCTTGCGCACGGCGTA
>VAYD01000278.1:4742-5310 GCA_005883905.1 Actinomycetota bacterium | reverse complement strand
GCCGTTGCGCGGCTCCTCGGCGAGGAGCAGCAGGACGGCGGCGCGGACGTCGCCGCGCGCGGCGCGGCGGCCGCGGGGGCCGAACGGCGGTGGGCCGGGCGGGCCCCACATGCGATCGCGGCGACGGTGGTGGTGCCGCGTGCAGGTTCCTTGGTGGTGAAGGTGATGTCGCATATCGATCCTTTCGTTTACGATAGGTAACGATATATCGCCAACAGTCTTCTGTCAAGCCCGCCTGCCGCGCCGCACCTCCATCCGGCGACGATCGCGCTTCGTCGGGCGCCCGCCGGGCTGCGGGCGCGGCGCGGACTCGAGCCGACGCTGCGCTGCGAGCCGCTCGCGCGCCGCGACGCTCTCCGGCGTCTCCTCGTAGAGCAGCGCGGCCTCCTTGGCCGGCCCGCGGCGCTCGGCCAGCGCCCGGACGATCACGACCCGCCGGTACGGCCCCGTCGTGACCTCGATCTCGTCGCCGGGCCGGACCTCCTTGCTCGGCTTGACGCGCTGGCCGTTGATCTCGACGCGGCCGCCCTTGACCGCCTCGGCGGCGAGCGCTCGCGTCTTCGCCAGC
>VAYD01000278.1:4201-4633 GCA_005883905.1 Actinomycetota bacterium | reverse complement strand
GCAGGCGATCCGGCGCGACGCGCTGCCCGTGATGGGCTACACGAGCGCCGGCGAGCCGGTCGTCGCGGCGGCCGAGGTCCGCGCGTGGCTGCGCCGGCCGGACCCGCTGGCGGACGAGACCTAGGAAGCGTCGCGGCATGCGGTTGAAGACGCCCCACGGCCCGGCGCGCGCGCACCTGCAACCGGCAGACGATCCGATCGGCGCGCTGGTCCTGGGACACGGCGCCGGTGGCGGGGTGTCCGCGCCGGACCTCGTCGGCGTCACGAAGGCCGCGCTGCGGCGCAACGTCTCGGTCGCGCTGGTCGAGCAGCCCTACCGCGTCGCGGGCCGGCGCAGCCCGGCGCCCGCCGCGCAGCTCGACGCGGCGTGGGTCGCGGTGGTCGAGCAGCTGACGGCGGGGCCGCTCGAGGGGCTGGCGTGCGCCTGCGGCG
>VAYD01000278.1:0-4170 GCA_005883905.1 Actinomycetota bacterium | reverse complement strand
GCCTTGCCTTCCCGGTCCATCCGCCCGGGCGTCCGGAGAAGACGCGGCTCGACGAGCTCGACGGTGTCAAAGTGCCGGTCTTCGTCGTCCAGGGCGCCGGCGACCCGTTCGGGATGCCGCCCAAACGCCGCGGGCGCACCGTGCATGTCGTCGAGGGCAACCACAGCCTGAGAAAGGGCGTCGCGGACTACGCGGCGGCGGCCGCGGACTGGCTGGCCGGCGAGCTAGCCTGAGCCGATGGCCCACGCCGGACAGGAGCTCCACGGACAGGACGGCTACACACTCCGGCTCATCTCGATCGAGCCCGAGCTCCTGCAGATGGAGGCCACCTACGGCGGGACCGGCCAGTTCCCGCCGAGGCACTACCACCCGAGCCAGGACGAGCACTTCGAGGTGCTCGAGGGAACCGTGCGCACGATCGTGGACGGCGAGGAGCGCAGCCACGAGGCGGGCGAGATGTTCGACATCTCCGCCGGCACGGTCCACCAGCTCGCCGCCGACCCGCCGGCGCGGCTGAAGTGGGAGGTCCGCCCCGCGCTGCGGACCGCCGAGTTCTTCGAGACGGTCTACAGCGGCGAGATCCCGCCGGACCTGCGCGAGCGCTTCAGCGACGAGGTCGTGTTCCTGCTGTAGGCGCGCCGACGTGCGCGTCGAGCCAGGCGTTCATCGGCTCGCACGCCTCCCAGATCGAGCGCCCGTGGCTCAGCGCCGCCTTCGCGCCGATGCCGTGCGCCTTGGGCGCGAGCCGGCGTCCTGCGACCAGTGACTTGTGGCGCAGCAGCGCCGCGCGCGGGTGGTCCTTCGGATAGTCGCGCGGCGCGGTCTTCAGCGCCTCGCCGAACGTCGCGACGCGCGCGGCGTGCGCCGCCGCGACGGCCTGCTCGAGCCTCGGCCCGCTGCGGTCGTCGGCGACCGCCTCCCGGAAGCGCGCGAGCTGGTCGGGCTCGAAGACGTGGTAGCCGGTGCCGGCGAACAATCCGCTCGACGACAGCTCCGCGTACAGGCCCGCGAGGCTCGAAGGCCGGTCGAAGATCAGGCCGTAGGTCCGGGTCTTGTACGGCGACTTGTCGCGCGAGAAGCGAATGTCGCGGTGCTGGCGGAACAGCTTCACGCGGCCGCCGAGCTCGTCCGCGAAGGTCTCCAGCAGCTCCTCGAGCGGCTCGCGCACGGCGCGGTCGTAGGTCTCGCGGTGCGCGGTGAAGTACGCGCGCGAGTTGTCGGCCTCGAGCCCCTCGAACCAGGCGAACGCCTCGCGCGGGAACCCGGCGAAGCTCACGGCGCGGTGAGCTCGAGGATCGCGGGGATCACCACGTCCAGGTCCTCTCGCGGCAGCTCATGGCCGGCATGCTCGAGCGTGAGCAGCCGCGCGCCCGGGATCTCGGCTGCGAGCGCGACGCCGTGCCCATGGGGAAACAATGGATCCTCGCGGCCATGGATCACGAGCGTCGGCACCTTCAGGTCACCGAGGCGCTCGCGCCATCGCGGCGCGCCGTCGATCAGGTGGTGGTTGTTCGTGCTCTCGAACGACGGGGAGCGGTCGTAGGCGCGCGCGATCATCCGCCGGTGCCGGGCCTCGTCGAACGGCCGCGAGCGGCCCGCGACCGCGCGCGAGTAGTCGACCAGGAAGTCGATCACCGCTTCGCGATCGGACCAGTCGGGTGCCGGAATCGCGTTCAGCCGCGCCGCGTCGTCCGCCGCCATCCCCGGGAGGTCCTTGTCGGGACCGGCCGGGCTCGTCGCGATCAGGCACAGCGAGGCGACGCGCTCCGGGTGGTCGAGCGCGAGGACCTGCGCGAGCGCGCCTCCCATCGACAGGCCGGCCACGTGCGCGCGCTCCAGCCCGAGCCCGTCAAGGACGGCGACCGCGTCGTCGATCAGATCCGTCCCCGTGTACTGCGGCGACCCGGGCGGGTACGTCGTCGACTCGCCCGTATCGCGGTGGTCGTAGCGGACGACGAAGCGGCCGCCTGCGGCGAGGCGCTCGCAGAACTCGTCGTCCCACCATTCCATCGAGCCGCCGCTGCCCATGATGAGCAGGATCGGCGGGTCTCCCCGCTCACCGAGCGCCTCGACGCAGAGCTCGGCGCCGTTCGCCTGGACACGCACGACCGGCAGGGTATCGAGCTTGACCATGATGCGAACATGTGTTCGTGTCATCAGCCACCATCCTGCACGCCGACCTGGATGCGTTCTACGCGTCGGTCGAGCAGCGGGATGACCCGCGGCTGGCGGGTCGGCCGGTGATCGTCGGCGGCGGCGTCGTGCTCGCCGCCAGCTACGAGGCCAAGCGCCGCGGCGTGCGCACGGCGATGGGCTCCACGCAGGCCAGGCGCCTGTGCCCGGACGCCGTCGTCGTGCCGCCGCGGATGTCGGCCTACACCGACGCGAGCCGCGCGGTGTTCGCGGTCTTCGACGACACGACGCCGCTGGTCGAGGGGCTGTCGATCGACGAGGCGTTCCTCGACGTCCGCGGGATGGAGCGGATCGCCGGCACGCCCCAGAAGATCGCCGCGCGGCTGCGGCGCCGCGTGCGCGAGCAGGTCGGCCTGCCGATCACGGTCGGGGTGGCTCGCACGAAGTTCCTCGCGAAGGTGGCCAGCGGCGTCGCGAAGCCCGACGGCCTGCTGATCGTCCCGCCCTTAGCGGAGCTCGGCTTCCTGCATCCGCTGCCCGTCGAGCGCCTGTGGGGCGTCGGCCCGGTCACCGCGGAGAAGCTGCGGCTCCGCGGGATCGGAACGGTCGGGCAGGTCGCGCAACTCAGCGAGAACACGCTCGTGTCGATGCTCGGGCGCGCGTCCGGACGCCAGCTGCACGCGCTCGCCCACAACCGCGACCGCCGCCGCGTGACGCCGGGCCGGCGGCGGAGGTCGATGGGCACGCAGCGGGCGATGGGCCGACGAGCCGACACCTCCCCCGCCGCACTCGACACCGCCCTGGTCGGCCTCGTCGACCGCCTGACCCGGCGGTTGCGCGCGGCGCACCGGCTCTGCCGAACGGTCACGATCCGGCTGCGCTTCGACGACTTCTCGCGGGTGACGCGCTCGCACACGCTCTGGCGCTCGACCTGCCAGACGCACACGATCCTCACGACCGCGCGCGGCCTGCTCGCCGCGGCGCTGCCGCTGATCGAGCGCAACGGGCTCACGATGCTCGGGATCGCCGTGAGCAACCTGACCGACGGGCGCGCGATCCAGCTCGCGCTGCCGTTCGTGCGCGACCGCTACGGCCCCAACGCGATCACGCGCGCGGTGCTGCTCGGGCGCGATCTCGGCCTGTCGGTGCCGCTACTCCCCGACTGAGGCGAAGGGCCGGCCGACGGCGAGCGCGTCGCGCAGGCCGGCGTCGAACCGCTCGGCGAACTGCGCGTCCGCCTGGGCGCCGACGCCGTCGAGCGTCTTGGCGAAGAAGCTGCGCAGCGCAGCCGCCACGACGACGTCGAAGACCTCGGCGTCGCTGAGTCCGAGCTCGCGCAGGCGGTCGACGTCGGTCTGCTCCACCGTCGATGCATCGCGCGCGACCTTGTCTGCCAGTTCGATCACCGCGACGTCGACCTCGTCCAGCCCGGCCGCGCGCGGGTCGGCGACGAGCGCCTGCACGGCGGCGGGCTCGAGCCACATGTCGACCAGGACTCCGCTGTGCGCCGCCGTACAGTACGTGGAGCGCAGCGCGCGGCCGGCAGCGACACTCACGAGCTCGTAGCGGCGGGGATCCATGTTCTGCGTGATCGCGCCGACGAGCTGCCGCCAGGCGGCATAGACGCCGGGCCGATGCGAGAACGCCTGCGTGTAGTTCGGTAGGAAGCCGCGCAGCTCTCGGTCTGCGTCGTACATCGCGGCCACGTCACCTGTCGCCTCGCCGGCGGCGACGGTCTCGATGAAGGTCATGCCCGCTAGTGTCGCGGCGCGCCGACATTCGTCAAGGCCGAGCGGCCCAGGACGTTGCCTGCTGCGTCGAGCGCCTCGACCGCTACCTGCGACGCGTTCGTGCGCACGGTCGCCTTCGTCTCGAGATCGGCGAACGGCACCGTCGCGGCGGGCTGCCCGCCGGCGACGATGCGCCAGCGGCTGATCTGCGTCGCACCGTTCCAGCTCGCCCACACGTCGACGAGCCCGCGGCGCCGGTGCGCCGCGATCCGGGGCGCACCGGCCGGCCGACCCGTCCACTGCGCCG
>VAYD01000194.1 GCA_005883905.1 Actinomycetota bacterium | reverse complement strand
GTACGACCACACCTTCTCGTCGCAGGCGCTGATCGCGAACGTCATCCGTTCGAACATCGCCTCCCTGCATCGCGTCTTCCCCAACCGCGCGATCGTCATCTCGGAGTTCGGCGCCGAGGCCAACGGACGCAACGCCCGCTACCGCCCCGGGGGCTACGGCTTCCAGTCGCGCCTGCTGGCGACCCACCTGCGCACGTACGCCTCGATCCCGTACCTGAGCGGCGAGCTGGTCTGGACCCTGAGCGACTTCGCTGTCTCGCCGCTCTTCCTCGGCGGCTCGATCAACGGCATCGTCCCCGACATCCACCTCCTGCGCGGTCTCAACCAGAAGGGCTTGTTCAAGTACGGCGGCAGGCCGAAACCAGCCGCCGCACTCGTGGCGCGCGCGTACGGCTAACCGATGTTGCCCGCGGCGATCTTGCGCATGTCGATCGCCTCGTCGAACGTCTTGGCGTCGACGCCGTTGGCCAGCGCGACCTCGCGCAGCATCCGGCCGGACTCCGACGCCTCCTTGACGATCTCCGCCGCCTTGTCGTAGCCGATGTATGGGTTCAGCGCGGTGGCGACGGCAAGCGTCGACGCCGCGCTGCGCTTCGTCCCTTCGCGGTTGACCTCGACGCCGTCGACGCACTTCTCGGCGAACGCCG
The DNA here is from genome assembly GCA_005883905.1 of Actinomycetota bacterium. GTDB lineage: Bacteria > Actinomycetota > Thermoleophilia > Solirubrobacterales > Solirubrobacteraceae > AC-49. The sequence goes on along the minus strand of VAYD01000194.1, from coordinate 9,099 downwards.
CCGACGCCGTCGACAGAAGGTGGATCGACTGCAGCAGGTTGCGCGCGATCAGCGGGATGAGCACGTTGAGCTCGAACTGGCCCTGCATGCCGCCGATCGTGATCGCGGTGTCGTTGCCGATCACCTGAGCGCTCACCTGCAGCACGACCTCCGGCATCACCGGGTTGACCTTGCCCGGCATGATCGACGAGCCCTTCTGCAGCTCCGGCAGGTAGAGCTCGCCGATGCCCGCGCGCGGGCCCGAGCCCATCAGCGCGAGGTCGTTGGCGATCTTCGTGAGCGAGACCGCGACGACCTTCAGCGCGCCGGACAGCTCGACCAGCGCGTCGCGGTTGCCCTGCGCCTCGAACGGGTCCGCGGGCGCCTCGATCTTCAGCTTCGTGTCGCGGCTGAGGTGGCGGCGCACGCCTGCGGCGAACTTCGGGTGGGTGTTCAGCCCGGTGCCGGTCGCCGTCCCGCCGAGCGGGATCTGGCGCACGTGCTCGAGCGCGGCCTCGACACGCTCCTGGCCGAGGCGGATCTGCGCCGCGTAGCCGGCGAACTCCTGGCCGAGCGTCACGGGCACCGCGTCCATCAGATGCGTGCGGCCCGACTTGACGACGTTCTTGAAGCGGCGCGCCTTGCGGTCCAGCGAGCGCTCGAGCTGCTTGAGCGCGGGCAGCAGCGTGTTCGTCGCCTCGTCGAGCGCGGCGAGGTGGACTGCCGACGGGAACACGTCGTTGGACGACTGCCCCATGTTCACGTGGTCGTTGGGGTGCGCGCCCTCGGCGAGCGTCGCGATGACCTCGTTCGCGTTCATGTTCGACGACGTGCCCGACCCGGTCTGGAACACGTCGATGGGGAACTGGTCGTCGTGGTTGCCGGCGGCGACCTCGTCGGCCGCCGCAGAGATGCGCTTCGCGAGCTTGGGGTCCAGCAAGCCGAGCTCGCCGTTCACACGCGCTGCCGCACCCTTGATGCGGCCGAGCCAGTGCACGACTGAGACAGGGACGGGTTCACCGGAGATCGGAAAGTTCGCGACCGCCTTGGCGGTCTCGCCGCCATAGAGCTTCTTCTTGGCCATGGCTTCAACGCTATCTCAGGCACAGAAGGCGGCGAGCTCACGCGCGACCCCGACGGGATCGTCGTAGGCGATGAGGTAGCCGGTGCCGCTCAGCACGCGCAGCTGACCGTCGGGCAGCAGGTCGAGCGCCTCCTCCGCGCCGACCAGCGGGTGCAGCTGGTCGTCGTCGGCCCACAGCAGCAGCACGGGGACGTGGATGTCGCGGTAGCGGTCCAGCAGGTCGCGCCAGGGCTCGTTGGGCCAGTGGCGGGCGAACGCCGCCCACGACCGCGCGAGGTTCCCGTTCCCGCCGACGTCCGCGAACGCGTGGCGAACGAGGTCGCGCGCCTCGGGCACGCCGCGCGCGCTCAGCTTGCGCCCGTGCTCGGGCCGGAACACCGCGCGTGCGCCGTGGGCGAGCAGCCGGTCGATCCCGGGCACGACCCCGCCCTGCGCGACGATCCGCCAGGCCCCGCGCGCGCGGCGGCGCTCGGACGGGCGGTGCAGGTTCGTCGGCATCACGACGAGCTTCGCCGGCTCGAGGGCGTGGGCGATCGTCGCGCGCAGCGCGATCTCCGCGCCGAGGCCATGCCCGCCGACCAGCGGCCGCGGCCCGCAGACCTCGCTGCAGAACCCGGACATGACGTCGACGAACCAGTCCGGCGTGTAGGGGTGCCGCGGGCGGTCCTCGCTGTCGCCGTGCAGCGGCAGGTCGGGCAGCACGAGGCGGTAGCGGTCCGACAGGTGCTCGACGACCGGCTCGAACTCCTTGTGGCTGAGCATCGCCGAGTGCAGGAGCGCGATCGCCGGGCCGGTGCCCTCTTCGCGATACGCGACGCGCGTGCCGTCGGGGTGGTGGTAGAGGCGCAGCCTCACCCGTGCGCCTCGCCGTCGGCGACGCCCCTGTCGATCGCGGCCGAGCCGCCGGGGACGCGGCGCGCTACGGCCTCCACCCTGTTGACGAGCTCGGCCTGCACGCCGCTCGCGCCCGTGCCGCGGCGCACGGCGCCGATGAGGAAGCCGAGCGCGTGGGCATCGGACTTGTCGCCGAGGTGGTCCGCCGCGCGCGAGATGGCGAAGCCCACCTCCTGGAGGTCGGTGTCCTTCGCCGCGCGGTGCACGCAGTCGGAGATCCGCGGCCCGGCGCCGCCACCGGCGACGCGTTCGATCTGGGTGGGATCGGTGCAGCGCGGGTCGGGCGGGTCGAGGTGCTGCGCGCCACATCCCGCCAGCGCGATGATCCCGAGCGCGGACAGCCGCCTCATGACCGGATCGTAGAGTCCGCCCTCTGCTGCGCCGCTCCCCGTACGACCGCGAGATCCTGATCCTCGCCCTGCCGGCGCTCGGCGCGCTGGCGGCCGAGCCGCTGTACCTGCTCGCCGACACGGCAATCGTCGGCCACCTCGGGACCTCGGAGCTTGCGGCGCTCGCGCTCGCCGCGATCGTGCTGTCGACGGTCGTGGCGCTGTGCAACTTCCTCACCTACGCGACGACCGCACACGTCGCGCGGCTGCACGGCGCCGGGCGCGAGGCGGACGCCGGCGAGCTCGCAGCGCAGGCGCTGTGGCTTGCGCTGTTCATCGGCTGCGGGCTGGCGATCGTGTGTGCTGTGCTGGCGGTGCCGCTGATGGCGCTGCTCGGCGGCTCCGGACACGTCGCGGACCTCGCGGCGCGCTACCTGCGGCTGAGCGCGCTCGGCCTGCCGTTCGCGCTGATCGCGCTGGCCGGCCAGGGCTGGCTGCGCGGCATGAGCCGCCTGCGCGAGCCGCTCGTGATCCTCGTCGCGGCGAACGTCGCAAACGTCATCCTCGAGCTGCTGCTCGTCTACGGGCTCGACCTCGGGCTCGACGGCAGCGCGCTCGGCACCGTGATCGCGCAGCTCGGGATGGGCTGCGCGTTCGCGTGGCTGCTGCTGCGAGCCGAACACCGGCCGGACGCGTCCCGCCGGCCGTCGTGGGCCGGCATGCGCGGCGTGCTGTCGATCGGCGGCGCGATCCTGATCCGCACGGCGGCGCTGCTGGCGTCGTTCACGATCGCCAGCGCGGTGTGCGCGCGGATCAGCCCCGCGGCGCTCGGCGCGCACCAGATCGCCTACCAGCTCTTCATCTTCCTGGCGCTCGTGCTCGACGCGATCGCGATCGCCGGCCAGGTGATCGTCGGGCGGATGCTCGGCGCGGCCGACGGCGAGGGCGCGCACGCTGCGGCGCGGCGCATGATCGGCTGGTCGCTTGCGGTCGGCTGCGGGTTCGGCGTCGCGCTGCTCGCGCTGCGCAACGTCATCCCGGAGCTGTTCACGAACGACCAGGCGGTGATCGACCAGGCGCAGGTGCTGTGGCCGCTCTTCGCGCTCATGCAGCCGACCGGCGCGGTCGTCTTCGCGCTCGACGGGATCCTGATCGGCGCCGGCGACGCGCGTTTCCTGGCCGGTGCGATGGTGTTCGCGACGTTCGCCGTCTACGTGCCGATCGCGCTCGCGACGCTGCATTTCGACTGGGGGATCGCGGGCGTCTGGTGGGGCCTGAACGCGCTGATGCTGGCCCGGATGTTGCCGCTGTCGGCGCGCTTCGCCTCCGGGCGATGGGTGGTTCTCGGCGCCGAACCTCTGCAAAGCCGAGTCAAGGCGATCGAACCCTGACCAAACAGCCGTCAAGGAACCTATGACACCGCGTACCCGCCACGGCTCCGAGGCTCCCGGACGGCGCCTTGGCCTCTCCACTTCCGAGGCGGCCCGGCACCTGGGCGTCTCGCTCAGCACCATCCGCCGCTGGTCCGACATGGGCCACCTGCGCGGCTACCGCACGCCCGGTGGCCAGCGCCGCTTCTCGGTCGAGCAGCTCGACGCGTTCCTCGAGTCGCTCGAGCAGCAGCCCGAGCGGTTCTAGCCGGCGTCCCCCTTCAGCTCGTCGGCGCGGCGGCCTCGTTCATCCGCCGCTCGATGTCCAGCTCGGCGTCGTAATCGGCGTCGTCGGCGTGGCGGTAGGCCGTGCCTTGGCCGGCGAGCAGCTCGGCGAGCGCCTCGACGAAGCGGGCGTCGAGCTGGCGCCCGGCGACGCGGCGCAGCTCGGTCAGCGCCTCGAACGAGTTCATCTGCGTGCGGTAGGTGTCGGGCGCCGTCAGCGTGTCGTAGACCTCGGCCACCGCGACGATCCGCGCGATTTCCGGGATCTCGTCGCCTGTGAGCCCGCGCGGATAGCCGCGGCCGTCGATCCGCTCGTGATGGCAGAGCACGATGTCGGCGACGGGCCCGTAGACGCCGACGTCCTTGAGCAGGTCCGCGCCGATCGCCGGGTGCCGGCGGATCGCCGCCCAGTCCTCCTCGCTCAGCCGGCCCTCGCGCTCCATCACGCGGTCCGACAGGGCGAACCGGCCGATGTCGTGCAGCAGCCCGGCGGTGTGCGCGAGCTCCTGGTCGCGCCGGCCCATCCCCACGTGGGCGGCGATGTCGCGCGAGAACTTCGCCACCGCCGCGCAGTGGCGCGCCGCGCGCTTGTCGCGCTCGTCCAGCGTGCGGATCAGCGAGCTGAGCACGCCCCAGGACAGGTTCGCGTACTGGCGGGTGCGGTCGCGGGCGACCACGACCAGCCGCATCATGTAGGCGAACGCGAGGATCACCGCCATGACGAACGCGATCGTCGCGATGCCGGTCTGCGCGTACAGCGCCGCCAGCGCCGCGGTCATCACGATGTTGATGCCGAGCGCCGGGTAGAAGTCGCGCGGCACGCCGATCGTCGCGCGCACGGGCCGGCCGTCGAGCACCGCCATCAGGGGCGCGACGATCAGGCCGTTGACGATGAGCACGCCGGCGCCGAACAGGCCGAGGACGATCGGGAACAGCGCTCCGTCCTGGTCCAGCGCCAGCGCTTCGAACGCGACCGCGGCCAGCGCGGTCGGCGTCGCCGATCCGGCCCAGTTGATGATCAGCGCCTGCCAGCGGTAGCGCTCGACGAGCCAGCCGACGCCCACGGCGACGACCGGGATGAGGAACGCCGACAGCGGGTCGAGGAACCCGACGGCCAGCATCCCGCAGAGGAACGACGCGGAGACCCCGAGGTTCTCCTCGAGCTCGGTCGTCAGCAGCCGCGCGAGGACCGCGGCAATCAGGAGAACGTAGAAGAGGGGCTCTGCGACGCCGTGAGTGGCGGAGAGCACGCAAATGACGGCCCCGACCAGCAGCGGTAGGAGTGCGATGGCGTGAGCCGGCGCAGCGCGTCCACGGCTCTTCACAGCGAGAGACGGTACCGGGCGTCTCCCCTGGAAGAAAACCGCTGCTAACGACCGTGGATGTACACAAAGACTCCTAGAGATCTTGAACTTCGAGCAAGTTCGGCTGGAATGGTACTCACGCCTGAAGGTTCGTGCACAAGTTTTCTTGCAAGAACTTGTGCAATAGCTGCGCATGCCTGCAGGAGACATGCAGGTTCCGCCGACGCTACATTCTGACGTGCGCACGTTGAAGACTTCCGAGGCGGCCGCGCTGCTGAATGTCAGCCCGAACACGCTGCGCGCCTGGGAACGTCGCTTCGGATATCCGCAGCCGCAGCGGTCCCCGGGCAAGCATCGTCTCTATACCCACGGCGAGGTTGCGGCGCTGCGCGACGCCCTCCAGGAGGGCCTCTCGATCTCCTCAGCCGTGTCCCGCGCGCGCGAGGCGCTGAGCGCCGACACCAACGTCCTGGTCGGCGCGCTGCACTCCTTCGAGCTCGAGCGCGCCGACGGCGCCATGGAGGCCGCGCTGGCGCTGCGCTCGGTCGAGCGCTCCGTCCAGGAGGTGCTCCTCCCCTCGCTCCGCGAACTCGGCGTCCGTCACGGCTACGACTCCGCGCCGTGGGCCTTCGCCGCCCGCTGGGCCAACGACTGGCTGCAGCGCGCGCAGCGGCTCGCTCCGCCGCCGACCCGCCCGGCGAGCGTCCTGATCGGCGACGCGACCCGCGACGACCTCGATCCCGACAGCCTCGACGTGCGCGCGCTCGAGCTGTTCTGCGCGCGCGCCGGCGCGCGCGTCCTGCCACTTCCCGTCCGCGGGATCACCGGCCTGCCCGAGGTGCTCGGCGCCTTCGCGCCGCACGCCGTCGTGATCGCAGGCGCGTATGTGCCCGACGACGACGTCGCCCGGTGGGCCTACGGCGTGCGCTCCGCGGCCGGCCCGCTGCCGATCGCGCTGTTCCGCCGCGGCGCCCGCGACGACCGCGTCCGGACCACGGGAGCGCGCGTCCTGTCCGACAGCCCCGGCGACGCGCACCGCGAGGTCATGGGCATGATCGAAGCGCGCCAGTCGCGGCCCGCAGCGCCCACGCCCGCCAACACCGAGATCGGCACGGAGGCCGAGGACGCCCCAGAGTTCCGGCGTCGCTCGGTGGGTCTGTGAGCCCGCACCTTCGCCTCGTCCCGGCGGTCGCCCAGCCGCAGCCCCAGAAGACGTTCTGCGGACACTGCGGCGCCGAGCCCGAGACCGACATCCACGGCCGCGTCTGCGAGAGCTGCGGCCTCGGCGTCCTGCTGAGGGCGAACGCCGACGCGGCGCCCGGGCCCGACGACCCGTTCATGATCGTCGACGGCTCGCTCTGCGTCTGTGCGGTCTCGCGGCTGGCCGAGGAGCTGCTCGGCGCCGACGAGACCGAGGCGGTCAACCGCCACCTGTCGGAGTTCCTCGTGCCGGCGAACGCCGAGGCGGCGAGCGCCGAGAACCTGATGGACCTCGTCATCAACGCGGCGAGCGACAGCGCCGAGCCGCGCGTGGCCGTCGTCCGGCCGCCGGACGAGTTCGGCATCCGCTTCCGGGTGCAGGTCGGAGCCTGCGGGCCGCCGCGCGCGGCGCTGCTGATCCTCTCCGACGGCTGGGACTAAGGCTCGTCGCGTCACGCGCCGATTCTCCTGCGAGGGCATGCACGTGCCCAAATTGCAGGGATATCTGCATGAGTTGCCTCAAACCTCACCAACTCCGTTAACTCTTGCGTATGGGGGTCATCAGAACGAACGCCGCCGCCGCGATGCTCGGAGTGAGCCCGAACACGTTGCGCTCCTGGGAGCGCCGGTTCGGATTCCCGTCTCCGCGGCGCACGCAAGGAGGCCACAGGCAGTTCGATCTTGCCGAGATCGAGGCCCTGCGCACCGCCTTCGAAGAGACGCACAACGTGTCGTCTGCGATCTCGATCGCGCGCGAGCGCGGGTCGGGGCCGGCGACGCCGCAGCGGATGAAGTCCGCCTTCGGGCGCTTCGACCACGAGGAGGCCGACCGCGTCCTCGAGGAGAGCCTCAGCGTGCGCTCGATCGAGCGCACCGTCGAGGAGGTCCTGCTGCCGGGGCTTGAGGCGATGGCCGCCGACGGCGGCGACACCGGGCCCGAGTACGGGTTCGGCTGGCGATGGGCCACCGGCTGGCTGGCCGCCTCGATGCGCTCCGCGCCGGCGGCGACACGCGCCGACGGCGTGCTGATCTTCGACGCGAGCCGTCCGATCGACGTCGACTCGCTGCACGCGCAGGCGCTCGAGCTCGTGCTGCGCCGCGGCGGGCTGCGGACCCTAACGCTGACGACGGAGCTCGACCCCGATCGCCTGTCCCGAGCGCTGCATGCCCTGGACCCGCGCGCGGTGGTGCTGACCGGCCGGCGCGCGTCGCTGGACATGCTCGGCCGGCTGGTGTTCGCCGCCCGGCGCGTCGGTGGCGACCGGGTGATGGTCTTCGACTATCGCGGTGCTTTGCCGGAGACCGGCGCGAGCACCGTGGAGCGCCTTGGCGAGAAGCCGATCGCAGCGCGCAATCTCTTGATCGATCACCTCGAGGACCGCGCGCCGTCGACCGACGAAGCGCCGGTGACGCCCTTTCGAATCGCAAAAGCCGGCTGAGAGCAGGGACTTCTAGGCGTCCGGCGCGCCCGCCATCATGCGGCGCGCCATGACGCTGATCCCCGGCGACCCGCTTGCCCACCGCGCGCTGGAGCATCTGCTGCGCGCGGAGGCCAGCGTGCGCCGGCGGCTGTCGGCCGACCTGGAGCGCGAGGGCCTGAGCGCCTCCGGGTTCTCTGTCCTGGTGATCCTCACGACCGCCGGCGGCGAGCTCGAGCTGCGCGTCCTGCGCCGCCGCCTGCAGACCTCGAAGGCGAACGCGACGGAGGTCGTCACGACGCTGGAGCATCGCGGCCTCGTGATCCGCCGCCGCCTGCTGCACGACCGCCGCGCGGCCTCCGTCACGCTGACGGCCCGCGGGCGCGAGCTCGTCGACCGCCTGTTCCCGGAGCACACCGAGCGGGTCGCCTCGGCGTTCGCGGTGCTCGACGAAGAGGAGAAGCGCTCACTCGCCGAGATCTGCCGCAAGCTGGCGGCGTAGCCGAGGTCGCCTGACAGATGTTGCGGTAGGCGCAACATCTGTCAGCTAAGCGCGAGGGCGCGGCGGATGTCGCGCTCCAGTCCGTCGCCGTCATTGCGCCAGCGGTGCGGCGTTGCGCGGATCGTTCGGAGACCGCGCGAGGCCGTGTAGGCGTCCTTGCGGCGATCCGTTTCGAAGGGGTGGGCCGTCCCGTGCGTCTCGAAGAGGTCGACCTCGACCACCAGCCGCGCCTCGGGCCAGAACACATCGAGGGTGTACGTGCCGAACGGCTCGTTGAAGCACGGCTCTGGCAAACGTCGCGCCTCGAGCCACGCCGCGAACTCCTTCTCCGCGAGGCTCCGCATCTGCTTCCCCTCGATGCAGCGACGAAGGCGGGCAGCGCCGCGGGCGCCTGAGCGGCGCTCCACGTAGACGCGTAGCTTCGCGATCGACGTCAGCCGCTTCGCGACCGCCTCGGCGAGGAACCGCTCTACGGGCTCGCCGATCGCCGCGAGGTCCAGCAGGGTCCGCTCGATGCTCGTGGTGCGCAGCCCGCGACGGACCACGACTTCGTCACGTTCGAAGCGCATCAAGGAATGAGGTTCGACGCCGCGCTGTTTGCGCGCCTGCTTGGGCACAGCGACCGTCGCGACTTTCGGCGGTTTGCCGAGTCCGTGAAGGGCGATCGACGTGTAACGGGTGAGAACGGACTGCGTTCCATACGCCAACAGCACCGCCGCCCAGAACGCCTCCGG
>VAYD01000277.1:530-3382 GCA_005883905.1 Actinomycetota bacterium | reverse complement strand
GAGGGCGATCTCGAGGCCCCAGGTGAGGCACAGCGCGTGCGCGGCGAAGATCACGGGGAATGGCAGGTCCTCGATGCCCTGGACGAGCTCGAAGCCACGGCGCCAGAGCTCGCCGCCACTGTCGGGGTCGAGGTCCTTGAAGAGGTTGACGTCGACGCCGCCGGTCCAGACGCGGCCCTCGGCGCGCAGCAGCAGGCCGCGAGGGCGCTCCATCGCCACGTGCCGGATTGCCGCGTGCAGGCCGTCGTCGACCTCGCGGTCGAACAGGTTCAGCGGCGGCTTGGAGATCGTCAGGACCGCCAGCGGGCCGTCCTGCTCGAGCGTCCATGGGCCGAACGTCGCGGTCATGCGCGCAGCGCCTCCGCGGCCTGGTCAAGCCTCTCGCCGCCGTCGCCCGGCGTCCACGGCAGGCGGATCGTGTCGTAGGAGTAGCGCGGGATCACGTGCATATGGAAGTGGAACACGGTCTGCCACGCGATCGAACCGCACGAGTTGATCAGGTTGACGCCTTCGGCTCCGAGCGCGCCGGGCATGCGCTTCGCCAGCCGCTGGGCCGCATGGACCACGGCGGCGAGCTCGTCGGGCGCGATCTCGAGCAGGTCGCGCGCGTGCTCCTTCGGGATCACCAGCGCGTGGCCGTGGCTGCCCGGGTTGATGTCCATGAAGCTGATCGTCCGGTCGTCCTCGTCGATCTTCCTGGCGGGGAGCTCGCCGGCGACGATCTTGCAGAAGATGCAATCAGGGTCGGAGGCCATGGGCGGCAGGCTACCCGCAGGATGATCGATTCCGAATCGAGGTGGTCCGAATGGATGGCGCAGGGCGGCTGCCGGGCGCCGCACGGGCCCGAAGCCGATACCGGGGGGTATCGGCGAGGGCTCGGGTGTGTCCGGCGCCGACATTTGCCGTCCAGTCGGCCACCAAATTCGGAATCGATCATCTAGCCTGCGGCGCCCCCATGGCGACCGCCGAAGCAGCCGTCCGGCACCTGGAGACGATCGAGCGCGGCACCGCATCGCCCGGCGAGCGCGAGGCCGCGGAGTGGATCGCCGAGCAGCTGCGCGCGCTCGGCTGCGAGGCCCACACGGAGCCAGAACAGGTCCACGGTGGCTACTGGGTGCCGGTCGGCGCACCCGCGGCCGCCGCGGCGGGGCTTGCGCTGCTGGCGCTGCGGGGCGGGCGGACGGCTCGCATCGCCGCGCTGGTGGGCGCCGCGGCGGCGACCGCTTCGGTTCTCGACGACATCAGCGGCGGCAGGCAGGCGGCGCGCCGCTGGTTGCCCAAGCGCGAATCACGCAACGTCGTGGCAGTCGGGGGCGATCCCGGCGGCGAGCGCACGCTCGTGTTCGTCGCCCACCACGACGCCGGCCACGGCGGCGCCGTGTTCGACCACACGCTGGCCGACACGATCGAGGAGCGCTGGCCGGGGTTCATCGGCCGGTTCAAGACCTATCCGCCGATCATGTGGCCCACGATCGCCGGGCCGCTGTTCACGGCGCTCGGCGCGCTGACCGGGTCGCGGCGGCTGCTCGGCGCGGGCGCGCTGTTCGGAGCGGGCACCGCCGCGGCGATGGCCGACATCGCCCGCGCGCCGGTCTCCCCAGGCGCGAGCGACAACCTGTCCGCCGTCGGCGTCCTGCTCGGCGTTGCCGAGGTCCTGCAGGCGCAGCCCGTCCGCGGCGTGCGCGTGCTACTGGTCTCGACGGGCAGCGAGGAGTCGTTCATGGAGGGCATGCGGCGCTTCATGGACCGCTGGTCCGCGGACCTGCCGAAGGACCGCACCACCGTGGTCTGCCTCGAGACGCTCGGCTGCCCGCGCCTGGCGCTCATCGAGGGCGAGGGCATGGCATGGATGACCGACTACCCGCAGGCGACGAGGGACCTCGTCGCCGACGTCGCCGGCGAGGCAGGGGTCGAGCTCGTCCGCGGCCTGCGCACCCGCGCGGCAACCGACGGACTGATCGCCCTGCGCGCGGGCTACCCGAGCGCCCTGCTCGCCTCCGTCGACCAGCGCAACATCCCAAGCCACTGGCACTGCGCCTGCGACGTCGCCGACAACGTGAGCTTCGACACCGTCGACCAGGCGACGGCGTTGTGCGTCGCGCTGGCGCGGCGCCTAGCCAACTGAGAACGCGTGCGCCTTCGCCGCGGGCTCGGCGAACGCCAGCAGCCCGAGCGCTTCGGGTTCCATCGCCTTGGCCGCGCCGCGCGGGAGCCTGGCGAACGGAGTCACCGTGAGGGTCGCCACGCCGCGCTTGCGCTCGACCTTCCACGTGCCGGCGGCGAAGCCGTCCCAGAGGACCATCGCCGGGATGCGCAGGTTGCGCGAGGCGATCTTCGGCTTGTGCTCGTCGGCGATGATGCGCGTGCGGTCGTCATGGGCCAGGACGAGGCTGTCGAAGTCGGCCAGGAAGCGCGGCGGCGCGGCGGCGTCCGCCCCGGGCCGCGGCGCGTCGGGAAGGTCGAACAGCTCTCGCCTCCCGGCCTTGACCGCCACGAGCCGGTCGCGCAGCCCGTCGAGCACCGGCTTGAGCCCCTGCAGCCCCGACCAGCGCTGGACGTCGGCGACGGACGCCGGCCCGAAGGCTGCAAGGTGATCGAGCACGAGCTGCTGTGCATCGGGCTTGCGCAGCTTCACGCCCGGCAGCGCGAAGCGCGCGTCCCTCGGGAACGCCCACTCGTCCTCGCTCGGCACCATCGTCAGCGGCAACTGCGTGCGCACGGCGTAGCCGAGCGCACGCTCGTTGACGTTCGGGAACTGCCTGCTCAGCTCGGCTCGCAGCTCGTTGAACGTCCGCGGCTCCTTGGCCAGCAGCCGCTCCGCCGCCGGCAGCAGCTTGTCGAGATCCAGGCCT
>VAYD01000277.1:0-412 GCA_005883905.1 Actinomycetota bacterium | reverse complement strand
GTCGTCGCGCTCGAAGCCCTCGAGCCGCGACCAGAGCGCGATGAACGGCGGCCGTGGCTCCTGCGCCTGCAACCCCCCGAGCCGGTCGACCGCATCGACGACGTCCACCGGCCGGCGCTCGAGCAGCAGCTGCCGGGCGAGCGTCGCGCGGTTGAGCTCGCGGACGTTCACAGCAGCCCCCGGGCCAGCTCGACGGCATCGTCGCGCGTCGCGACCTCGCCGGCGTAGGCCGCCTCGTCGATGGCTGCGAGCAGCTCGCCGAGCTGCGGACCCGGCTCGATCCCGAGGGCCTCGGCGAGCTCGTCGCCGCGGATGAGCGGCGCGCGCCGGCCCTGCGCGCGCCACGCGAACGCGGCGACCAGGAGCTCGCTCGCCAACTCGACGTGCGCGGCGATCGCCGGCTCGGCGTTGT
>VAYD01000276.1 GCA_005883905.1 Actinomycetota bacterium | reverse complement strand
GCCGGTCGTGCGGTCGTCGGCGCCGACGACCAGCGCCCGGCCGAACGCAGCCACCGCGCTCGGCTCCGCCTCGAGCCCGGCGACGAGCGACGCGAGGCTCCCGGGCTCCCAGGTGTCGTCGGCGTCGCAGAGCGCGACCACGTCGACATGGCCGAGCGCAGCCAGCCCGGTCGCGCGCGCAGCGGCCGGGCCGCCGGTCACGTCCCGCCTGACGACGCGCACGCGATCCGAGTGGATCGGCTCGAACGAGCCGTCGTCGACCACGACGACCTCGTCGGGCTCCTGTGCGAGGACCGCGTCGAGCGTCTGCTCCAGGTAGCGCGGGAATCCGCGGATCGAGATCAGGACGCCCGTGCGCACGCGAGCCAGCGTACGCGGTGGCCGCGGGTCATCCCGTAGGCTGCGCCGCGATGACGGCCTCGATCACGGCGGGCAGCGCCGCGAGCATGGTGCGCCACGAGCCGGGGTCGGCGTAGTCGTCGGCGTCGTGGAGGAGCAGGACGTCGTGAGCGCTGAGATCTCGCGTGACGTCGCGGGTGATCTGCTCGCGCGTCGCCTTCGCGCGCCAGTCCCTGCCCCATCGCGACCACAGCAGCGGGTTGAAGCCGCGCCCGACCACCTCGTAGAGGGCGGGCAGCGAGTAGGCCCCGTAGGGAGCGCGGTGGAAGTCGACCGTGGGCCGGACGGTGTCCTCGCCGCGGTCGAGATCCGCCTTGAGCGCGCGCGGCGTCAGGCGCCACATCGGGCGGTGCGTGTCGCCGTGCAGCGCAATCGCGTGGCCGGCGGCTTCGATCTCGTCCCGCAGCGCGCCGGTGCGGCGCACCTGCTCGCCGACGAGGAAGAACGTCGCCCTGAGGTCGTGGTCGCGCAGCAGCTCGAGGACCTTCGGCGTGGCCTCGGGGTGCGGGCCGTCGTCGAACGTCAGGTGCGGGCCGGGCAGCATGAGCGTCGTGTCGATGCCCAGCGCGTGCGCGAGCCTCGGCACATGGGCCGCGGGCAGCGGAAGCGCGTAACCGGCCGCTGCCCCGGCGGCGATGACGAGCGGAGCGCGCACGGGTGCAGCCTATGACGCCGCTGCTGCTGCGGGTCATCCGTTCGGGGCTCGCCCGCCCTGCGCGGCGGCTGCGCTACGGCTCGCACCGCGACCAGAACGCCGAGTTGTTCCTGCCCGCCGGGGCCGGGCCGTTCCCGCTTGTCGTCGTCCTGCACGGCGGCTGGTGGCAGGCGCGGCGGACGCGGACGAAGCTCTACACACGCCCGCTGTCGCTTGACCTGGTCGCACATGGCTTCGCGGTGCTCAACGCCGAGTACCGCCGCGTGGGTGGCGGCGGCGGCTGGCCGGCGACGTTCGAGGACGCGCGTGTGCTGGTGTCGTTGGCGCGCGACCAGCCCGAGGCGGCGCAGCTCGCCGTGCTCGGCCACAGCGCAGGCGCTCATCTGGCGCTGTACGCGGCGGCCGAGGGTGGCGTCGATGCGGTCGTGGCGCTGGCGGCGCCGAGCGACCTCGAAGTGCACCCCGACCTGGAGATCCTCGCGCTCATGGGCGGCCCGCCCGACGCGCTGCCCGAGCGCTACGCGTCCGGCAGCCCGATCCGCCGCCTGCCGCTCGGCGTGCCCACCCTCTTGGTCCACGGCACGCGCGACGACGTCGTGCCGCCACGGCGCAGCCGCGACTTCGCGTCGGCCGCCCGCGCCGCGGGCGACGACGTCACCCTCGTCGAGCCCGATGCGGACCACCGCCAGCTCATCGACCCGCGTCACCCCGCGTGGGCGCCGGTCCCGGCCTGGCTGCGCGAACGCTGTCACTGAGGGGTCTGACCCCCCAGTGACAGGCAGCGGCTGCGCGCCAGGCAGTTATACGGCTCTTATCCGGCGCTAATGGCTCGCTAACCGAGGGGGCTACCGTGTGGTTGATGCGTTACCCCCGCCACCTGTGGTCCGGCTCCTGGCGGACGGATTCCGAGCAGGTCGAGGAGGAGCTCGCGCGGCAGCGCGGCCACCGCTTCGGTCCCGGCGACGAAGATCCCGACCAGGCCGCGACCGCGACACACACGACTTCCGCCGCCGGCGGCCGCCCGCGCGTGCCGGCGATGCTGGCCCTGATCGTCGGGATCCTGATCGCCGGCGCGTTCGCCGCCGGGACGCTGACGGGCAAGGACAACAGCTCGACCAAGCCCCTGCCCGCGGTCGCGTCGCGGCCGATCAAGCCGAACCAGGGTCAGACCCGCGCCGGCGCGATCTACGCGAAGGCCGTGCCTGCCGTGGTCTCGATCCGCACGAGCGCGGGCTCCGGCACCGGCTTCCTGATCGACAACACGCACACGATCGTCACCAACGCGCACGTCGTCGACAACTCCAAGCACGTGACCGTGCGCTTCGGCGCCCGCGGAACCGACCTCGACGGCCAGGTGCTCGGCACCGACGCCTCGAGCGACCTCGCGGTCGTGCGCATCCAGTCCAGCAGCGCCCCGAAGGCCGCCACGCCGCTGCCGCTCGCCGACTCGCGCAGCGTGCAGGTCGGCGACACCGCGATCGCGATCGGCAACCCGTTCGGGCTGGACCGCACCGCCACTGAAGGCATCGTCTCCGGGCTCGGCCGCCGCATCCAGGCGCCCAACGGCTTCGAGATCGACCAGGCGATCCAGACCGACGCGCCGATCAACCCCGGCAACTCCGGCGGTCCGCTGCTCGACGACTCCGGGCGCGTCATCGGGGTCAACTCCCAGATCGAGACCG
>VAYD01000275.1:10301-12317 GCA_005883905.1 Actinomycetota bacterium | reverse complement strand
GGCTTGCGCCAGTAGCCGGCGCAGACGTTCGGTCCGCGGATCAGCAGCTCGCCGGCGCCCTCGTCGTCGGGCTCGAGGATCTCGAGGTCGACCACCGGCGCCGCGAAGCCGACGGTCTCCGGGCGCGACTCGGCGTATTCGTGCGGCAGGAACGTCGCGATCGACGAGCACTCCGTCAGGCCGAAGCCGTTGCCGACCCGCGCGTTGGGGAACGCCGCCATGATCCGGCGCACGACGTCGGGGGCGATCGGCGCGCCGCCGTAGCTGGCCCACTGGACGCTGCTGACATCAGTGGCGGCGAACTCGGGCTGACTGATCGCCAGCCAGTAGATCGCGGGGACCGTCGTGAGCATGTCGATGCGCTCCGCGAAGATCGCGTCGAGGAACGCCTTGACCTCGAACGCGGGCATGATCACCGTGGTCCCGCCGAGCTCGCAAGCGACCAGCAGCTGGCTGTTGCAGCCGGTGACGTGGAACAGCGGCACCGAGACGAGCGTGCGCAGGTCGACCTCACGCGGCAGGCCGACGACGCGCCGTGCGGTCTCGCAGTTCGCCAGGAAGTTCGCGTGCGTGAGCATCGCGCCCTTCGGGAAGCCGGTCGTGCCGCTCGTGTAGAAGATCGCCGCCAGGTCGTCGGGCTCGGCGCCCTCGGCGACGACGGGGTCGCCGTCGGGCAGCGCGTTGCCGCCCTCGAAGACGAAGCTCGCGCCCGAGTCCTCGAGCACGTACGTGACCTCGCTGGAGGCGAAGCGCGTGTTCACCGGCACGACGACTGCGCCGAGCAGCTGCACACCCCAGAACGCGATCACCCAGTCCGCGCCGTTGCCCAGCCGGATCGCGACCCTGTCGCCCGCGCCGACGCCCGCGCCCTTCAGCCCGCCGGCGACCCGTGCCGCGCGGTCCCACAGCTGCGCGTAGGTGATGCGTTCGGCCCCCAGTTCGACGACCGCCTCACGATCGCCCACCCGGTCGACGGTCGCGCGCAGCATCGCCACGAGCGACGGCGGCCGGTCGCTGTAGCGCGCGATCCCGTCGGCGCCGCGCTCGATCCCGCTGCTGTCGAAGGCCATGGCGCGAGGATAGTCTCCGGCGGATGAGCGAGATCCAGACGCTGGGCGGTCCCCTGGACACCAGCAGCCTCGGCCGTGTGCTGATGCACGAACACATCTTCAACCTCTCCCCGGAGGTGCAGGGCTGCTATCCGGGCTTCCATGGCTGGGATCCGGAGGTCGAGATCCCGAAGGCCCAGCGGACCCTGTCAGAGCTCAAGCAGGCCGGCTACGACACGATCGTCGAGCTGTCGGTGCTCGGCCTCGGGCGCGACGTGCACCTGATGCAGCGCGCGGTCGAGGGCAGCGGGCTGCAGGTCACGCTCGCCACCGGCCTCTACACCTACGACGTGCTGCCGCGGTTGTGGCACTTCATGGGCCCGGGCACGCTGCTCGACGGCGACGAGCCGCTGGACGAGCTCTTCCGCCGCGACATCGAGGAGGGCATCCAGGGCACCGGCATCAAGGCCGCGATGCTCAAATGCGCGGTGGACCACGACGGGCCGACCGACCACATCCAGCGTGTCGTGCGCGCGTGCTGCCGCGTGCACCACCAGACCAACACGCCGATGACCGTCCACACGCACGCGCCGACGGAGCGCGGCAACGACGTGCTGAAGATCCTGGACGAGGAGGGCGTCGACCCGCGCCGTGTCGTGCTCGCCCACTGCGGCGACAGCGCCGACCTCGACTACCTCGAGAAGCTGATCGACAGCGGCGCGACGCTCGGGATGGACCGCTTCGGGCTCAACATCCTCCTGCCGTTCGAAGAGCGCGTGAACACCGTCGCGGCGTTGTGCGAGAGCGGCTACGACGATCGCATGATCCTGTCCCACGACGCCAACTGCTACACGGACTGGTTCCCGCCCGAGCTGCACGACCAGGTCACGCCGGACTGGCACTACCTGCACATCCACAACGACGTGCTCCCCGCGCTGCGCGAGCGCGGGGTCACCGACGAGCAGAT
>VAYD01000275.1:8816-10290 GCA_005883905.1 Actinomycetota bacterium | reverse complement strand
CGCGCGACTTCTTCGAGCGGACGTAGCCGGATGCACGTCGCCGTCAAGGGCGCAGGCAACGGCATCGGCCGCGCAATCGCGCAGCACTTCGCCCGCGCCGGTGCGCGGGTGGCGATCGGGGACATCGACGCGGCCGCTGCGACTGCGACTGCGGAGGCGATCGGGCGAACGCCACCGCGGCCGCGCTCGACGTCACCGACCGCGACGCGTTCGCCGCCTTCCTCGACGCAGCCGAGAACGCCTATGGCCCGCTCGACGTCGTCGTCAACAACGCCGGCGTCGACTGCGTCGGGCCGTTCCACGAGGAGCCCGATGAGGTCACTCGCCGCGAGTTCGACGTGAACCTGCTCGGCGTCGTCTACGGCACGCGCCTGGCGGTCCAGCGGATGCTGCCACGAGGCCGCGGCGACATCGTCAACGTCGCGTCGGGCGTCGGCCGCGTCCCCTGCCGGGCAGCGCCGTCTACTCCGCGACCAAGCACGCGATCGTCGGCCTGACCGAGTCGCTGCGCATGGAGTACCGCGGCAGCGGGCTGCGCTTCTCGCTCATCCAGCCGGCCCAGGTCGAGACCGCGACGATCGACGGCCAGCCGCGGCCGAAGCTCCTGGCCCAGATCACGCCCGGCGACGTCGCGGCCGCCGTCGTCGACGCCGTCGAGCACGACCGCTTCGAGGTCTGGGTGCCACGCAACCAGGCCGTGACGGCGCAGCTCAGCAATCTCCTTCCGCGCCGCGCGCGCGAGGCGATCATGCGCGGGCTGGGCGTCGGCAGGATCGCGGGCGGCGTGGACCGCGCCGCCCGCAGCGGCTACCACGAGAAGATGTTCGGCAGGAAGTGAGTCAGCGCGCGGGCGTGAGCCCGTGGCGGCGCATGACCGCCATGATCGCCTCGATGTCGGGCGGCCCGCCCGCAGCAGCAGCGACCACGTCGCCCATCTCGCGGAAGTAGTCCGGCCCGAGCAGGCCGGGCGTCGTGACGGCCAGGAACCGGGCGTCGGCGTCGCCTCGGTTCACGAAGCCGTGGACGGCGCCACGCGGGATGAAGACGGCCTCGCCCGGAGCGATGTCGTGATCGGTGCCGTCGACGGTGAACGTGATCGTGCCCTCGAGCCCGTAGATCGTCTCCTCGAAGGCGTCGTGGCTGTGGGGCGCCGGCACCTTCGCAGCGGCGGGGACGTCGCACTCGAAGGCAGTCAAGGCGCCCCGGGTCTGGTCGGCCTCGAGCAGGAACCTGATGGCGATCGGTCCGGCTTGGATGGTTTCGTGGGTTGCGGTCATCGTCGTGACACCGTAATGAGCATGCGGTAACGATTGTCAAGTGACTTTACAAAAGTTCGGTCCCGGCACGTCAGCGCAACCGCTCATCGGCGCGCTCCTGCGACTCCCCTGGGAGGTCGCGCGCCAGCGCATGCTGGACGGCTTGCATGCGGCCGGGTTCGATGACCTGACGTCGGCGCACCTGAACATCCTGCTCT
>VAYD01000275.1:3465-8755 GCA_005883905.1 Actinomycetota bacterium | reverse complement strand
GAGCAGCTCGGCTACCTCGAGCGGCGTGACGACCCCGGCGACCAGCGTTCCAAGCGGCTCGCGCTCACGGCGCGCGGGCGCGCGGCCGGGAACGCGATCCGCAGCACGGTCGTCGAACTCGAGCGCGAGTGGTCCGAGCGCATGGGCGCCGAGCGGTTCGACGAGCTCAAGCGCCTGCTCGCCGAGCTCGGCGAGGTCAGCGCGGGCTCAGCGCCTGCTGCGCCTCGGCGATCGTGAAGCGGCCCTCGTAGAGGGCCTTGCCGACGATGACGCCGCCGAGGTTGACCTGGCGCAGGGCGGCGAGCGCGACGAGGTCGTCGATCCTGCCGATGCCGCCCGAGTAGATGAACCGGCCGCGCACCACGGCGGCGATGCGGCGCACCTCGTCGAGGTCCGGCCCCTCGAGCATGCCGTCGCGGTCGACGTTCGTGTAGACGAACGAGCGCACGCCGCGGTTCTGCAGGCGCTCGATGACGGCCTCGGCGGGCATCTGAGTCGTCTCCTGCCAGCCGGAGGTGGACACGTTGCCGCCGCGCGTGTCGACCGAGACGATGACGCGCTCGCGGAACGCGCCCATCACGTCGTCGAGGAAGTCGATGTCGGTGTAGGCGGCCGTTCCGAGGATCACGCGCTCGGCGCCGGCGCGCAGCGCGTCGCGGACCGCGGGCAGCGAGCGCAGGCCGCCGCCGTACTGCACCGGGACGTGGAGCTCGTGCGTGATCTGGTCGAGGTGGTGCAGCGACTTACGACGTGCAGGAAGCGCGCACCGGCGTCGACCCAGGCGCGCGCGGCCTCGAGCGGCGAGTCCTCGTAGACGGTCTTCTCGTTGAAGTCGCCCTGGACCAGCCGGACGGCCTTGCCGTCGGAGATGTCGATCGCCGGGTAGAGGATCACGCCGCGAGCCTCGTGAAGTTCTCGAGCAGTGCGAGACCGTCGGCCGAGGACTTCTCGGGGTGGAACTGCACGCCGAAGACGTTGTCGCGGCCGACGACCGTGGCGAAGCGCTCGCCGTACTCGCCCCATCCGAGCACCGCGTCGGTCTCGGGCGCCAGCGAGTGCACGTGGTAGAAGGCGCGCGGGCCGTCAAGCCCCGCGTTGAGCGGCGAATCGCGCTCCCACGCCACGAGGTTCCAGCCGATGTGCGGCAGCTTCGGTGCGTGCAGGTAGCGCACCGTTCCGGGCAGCAGGCCGAGCCCGGCAGCGCCCTCGTGCTCATCGGAGGACTCGAACAGCAGCTGCATCCCGAGGCAGATGCCGAGCACCGGCACCCCCTCCCCGGCCCGGCGCTGCAGGAGCTTGTCGAGCCGCCTTGCTCGCAGCTCGTCCATCGCCTGCGGGAAGGCGCCGACGCCGGGCACGACGAGCGCGTCGGCGCGCTCGAGCACGTCGAGGTCGCCGGTCATGCGAGCGTCGGCGCCGACGCGTTCGAACGCCTTGACGACGCTGCGGCGGTTGCCCATGCCGTAGTCGCAGATGCCGATCACTCGGTCAGCGTGCCCTTCGTCGACGGGACGCCCGTTTCAGTCGGGTCGATCTCCACCGCCTCACGAAGTGCGCGGGCGAACGCCTTGAAGCAGGCCTCGATCATGTGGTGGGCGTTCGTCCCCGCTTCAACGCTCACATGCACCGTCAGCCTCGCCGTGTTCGCCACCGCGCGGAAGAACTCCTCGGTCAGCTCGTGGTCGAACCCGCCGGTCGCGCCGGGCGGCAGCCGCGCGTCGAGGGCGACGAACGGCCGCCCGCTGATGTCGATCGCGCAGGACGCCCGCGCCTCATCCATCGGCACCACGGCGTGGCCGTAGCGACGGATGCCGGAGCGGTTGCCGAGCGCGCGATCGAGGGCCTGGCCGAACGTGAGCCCGGTGTCCTCGACCGTGTGGTGGCCGCCGGTCTCGAGGTCGCCGGTGACCTGGACGTCCAGGTCGATCCGGCCGTGGCGCGCGACCAGGTCGAGCATGTGGTCGAAGAACCCGATGCGCGTGCGGCGCTCGCCCGCGCCGACGCCGTCGAGTGACAGTCGCAGCCGGACGTCGGTCTCCTTGGTCTCCGGCTCACGGGCGCGCATTCTCCCGGTCGCGCATCGATCGTGCGTGGACGACGAAGCCCTCGGCCTCCGCGATCGGCACGCCTGCCTGGGCGAGCTCCCCCGCAGCGTCGCCGATCCGCACCTCGCTCATGCGCCGGCGGAAGTGGCGCGCGCCGAGCCCCGACGCGAACCGCGCCGCCCCGCCTGTCGGCAGGCAGTGGTTCGAGCCGGCTACGTAGTCGCCGAAGGCGGTCCCGCTCGCAGCGCCGACGAACAGGCTCCCGGCGCTGCGCACCCGCGGCGCCAGCGCCTCGGCGGCCTCGCCGACGAGCTCGAGGTGCTCGGGGGCGAACGCGTTCGCCAGCTCGAGGCCCGCCTCCATGTCCGGCAGGTCGACCAGCGCGCACTCCGCCTCGCCGGGGTCGAAGTCGATCGCGTCGAGCAGCGCAGGATCGTCGCTGGCGGCGACCACGATCGTCCCCGGCCCGTGCTCGGCCTGGGCCGCGAGATCGTCTGTCACCGAGGGGTCAGGTCCCTCAGTGACAAGGACCAAGACGTCCGAGGGGCCGGCGAAGCCGTCGATGCCCACGTCGGCCGAGCACTGGCGCTTGGCCTCCTGCACGTAGAAGTTGCCCGGGCCCGCGATCACGTCGACGCGCTCGATCGACTCCGTGCCGTACGCGAGCGCTGCCACCGCGTGGGCGCCGCCCATCGCGTAGACCTCGGAGACGCCGCACAGCGCGCACGCCTGCAGGATCACCGGGTGCGCGCCCGGCGCGCAGACGACGACCTCCTCCACGCCGGCGGCCTGCGCGGTCACGACGCCCATCACCACCGTCGACGGGTACGGCGCGCGGCCTCCCGGCACGTAGATCGCCGCGCGGCGCACCGGCAGCTCGCGCAGCAGCACGGAGTGGCCCTGGGGCAGCTCGACGAGCTGGTCCTCCCCCACGCCCGCTTCGGCCACGGCGCGCACGTTGGCGATCGCGACCTCGAGGCCCGCGCGCAGGTCGCCCGTCGGCGGCTCGCCCGCATCCATCCGCAGCGGGCCTACATAGCCGTCGAACTGCCGCACGAACTCGCGCAGCGCGGCGTCGCCGCCGACACGGATGGCCTCCACGATCTCCATCACCTGCGGCGCCACCGACGCGCCGCTCGGGACGAGCGCGCGCAGCTCGTCGGCCACACCCGGGTGCCAGCTGAACCGCTCAGCCCGCACGCAGGCGCCCCACGACGTCGTCGATCGCCTCGGCCTTCAGCTTGTGCGCCACCGGGTTCGCGATCAGCCGGGCGGTGGCGACCGCGATCTCCTCGCGTACCACCAGCCCGTTCTCGCGAAGCGTGGTCCCCGTCGCGGTCAGGTCGACGATCGCCTCGGCGAGCCCCGTCAGCGGCGCCAGCTCGACCGAGCCCTTGACCTCCACGATCTCCGCCTGGCGGCCCGTGCGCTCGAAGTACGCCGCTGCGGTCTTCGGGTACTTCGTCGCGACGCGCGTCACGCCGAGGCGCCGCAGCGCCTCGCTCGCGGCGTCGTCGCCCTCGACCGACGCGAGCACCATCGAGCAGCGCCCGTAGCCGAGGTCCACGAGCTCGTACACGTTGCGCTCCGACTGCTCCATCAGCACGTCCTTGCCCGTGATGCCGATGTCCGCCGCGCCGGCCTCGACGTACGTGGGCACGTCCGACGGGCGCATCGTGATCAGCTGGCCGTTGTCGAACAGCAGCTTGCGATCGTTCGAGCGCACCTCCGCCGTGTCGACGCCCAGGCGGTCGAGCAGGTCGAGCGTCTCGCCGAGCAGCGCGCCCCGCGGCACCGCGATGCGGAGGTCGCCGATCATCCGCGCTCCTCCCCGGTGAGCGCGATGTGCAGCCGGTCGATGCCCAGAGCGAACCCCACGGCCGGCAGCGGCCGCCCGAAGCGCCCGAGCAGGTCGTCGTAGCGCCCGCCGCCGCCGATCGGCGCGCCGAGCGCCGGGTCGTAGACCTCGAACACCGCGCCCGTGTAGTAGTCGAGGTCGCGGATCAGCCCGAGGTCGAAGATCACCCGCGAGGCGACATCGGGGTCGAGCAGCGCGTGCATCGCGCGCAGCCCCTCGAACGCATCCGCGACCGGCCCCGGCGGCGCCTCCAGCACCTCCGGGCCGCCGCGCGTCTGCGCGACCCGCAGGACCTCGTCGCGCACGCCGAGCTGTGACGCCTCGCGCTCGAGCCCGACGTAGTCGCGATCCACCAGCTCGCGCAGCATCCGCGCCCGCGTCTCCTCGGGCACGTCCAGGCCGGCGAGCAGCGCCGGGAACAGCGACGCATCGCCGAGCCCGACGCGGTAGTCGCGCAGCCCGGCCGCGTCCAGCGCCCGGCACAGCACCGTCAGCGCCTCGACGGTGCCCTGCGGCGCCGGCGAGCCGACCAGCTCGATGCCCGCCTGCAGGAACTCACGCGCCTGCCCGCGCTGCGGGCGCACCGCGCGGTAGGCGTGGGCGAAGTAGCAGAAGCGCAGCGGCGGATCGGCGGTCGCGTAGCGCGTCCCGACCACGCGCGCGATCGGCACGGTCATGTCGGAGCGCAGCGCCAGCATCTCGCCGGTCGTCTCGTCGAACATGCGGTAGACGCCCTGGCCGCCGGCCATCCGCTCGACCGACTCGTACTCGAGCGCCGGCGTGTACAGCTCGCCGTAGCCCGAACCCTCGAACACGCCGTGCAGCGCCGCCGTGATCGCGCGCAGCTCGCGCATCTCGTCGGGCAGGACGTCACGGGTTCCGCTCGGGGTCCGGTGGATCATGGGCTGTGCCCTAACGCTATGCGTGAGCGGGCTCGGTCGCCACGCGCTCGATGCTGGCGCCGAGCTCCCGCAGGCGCTCGTCGATGCGCTCGTAGCCGCGGTCGATCTGCCGGATGTTGCCGATCTCCGTGGACCCCTTGGCGCACAGCGCGGCGAGGAGGACCGCCATCCCGGCGCGGATGTCCGGGGACTCGACGCGCTCGCCGCGCAGCCGGCTGGGCCCGTTGACGATCGCGCGGTGCGGGTCGCACAGCGTGATGTCGGCGCCCATGGCGACGAGCTTGTCGATGAAGAACATGCGCGACTCGAACATCCACTCGTGGATGAGCACCGACCCCTCGCATTGGGTGGCGAGCGCCACCGCGATCGACGTCAGGTCCGCCGGGAACGCCGGCCACGGACCGTCCTGGACCTTGGCCTTGTACTCGCCGACGTCGCGCTGCGCGATCAGCTTCTGGCCGCCCGGGACGATCACGTCGCTGCCG
>VAYD01000275.1:0-3360 GCA_005883905.1 Actinomycetota bacterium | reverse complement strand
ATGAACGACCCGATCTCGATGTGGTCAGGACCGATCCTGTGCTCGCAGCCGTGCAGCTCGTCGCTGCCGTTGACGGTCAGGACGTTGGAGCCGATGCCCTCGACGCGTGCACCCATCTTCGTGAGCAGCCGCGCGAGGTCCTGGACATGCGGCTCGCATGCGGCGTTGCCGACCGTCGAGACCCCGCGCGTTAGCGCCGCCGCCATCAGCGCGTTCTCGGTCGCCATGACCGACGGCTCGTCCATGAAGACCTCGCCGGCGCGCAGGCCGCCGTTGGGCGCCTGCAGGACGATGTCGCGATCGTGCTCGTAGGTGGCGCCGAGGGCGATGAACGCATCGAGATGCGGGTCCAGGCGCCGTCGTCCGATGACGTCTCCGCCCGGCGGCGGCATCACGGCGCGCCCGAAGCGGGCGAGCAGCGGCCCGGCGAGCAGGAACGAGGCGCGGATGCGCTCCGCCGCGCCCTTGCCCACGACGGCGTCCTCAGAGACGTCGCGCGCGCACAGCGCGATGCTGTGGCCCTCGCGGCGCTCGATCCGCACGCCCATGCCCTCGAGCAGCTCGAGCATCGCCTCCACGTCGCGGATCTGCGGGACGTTGTGCAGGACCACCTCGTCCCGTGTCAGGACGCAGGCGGCAAGGATGGGGAGCGCGGCGTTCTTGTTGCCGGCCGGCGCGATCGTGCCGGACAGCGGGACGCCGCCGTCGATCACGAATTTCTCCATAGCGGCAGGCGCGGCTAGGGTAACAGCCATGTGCGCTCAGCTTTCGCGCGATGAGGCCTGGACCCTCCTGACCGAGTGGGTCCAGTCGGAATCCCTGCGCCGGCACTGCCTCGCGGTGGCCACGGCCATGGACGCCTACGCCCGCCGCAACGGCGAGGACGCGGACCGCTGGTACGTCGTCGGGTTGCTGCACGACATGGACTACGAGCGCTTCCCGGACATGGACGACGAGGTGGAAGGGCACCCGCGTTCGGGCATGCGCGAGCTCGAATCGCGCGGCGTCGACCCCGAGATCGTGCGGGCGATCGCCTCGCACGCGGACTTCATGGGCGTCCCGCGCGAGTCGGCGATGGAGAAGACGCTGTACGCCGTCGACGAGCTCAGCGGCTTCCTGCTGGCATGCGCCTACGTCCGGCCGCAGGGCCTCGAAGGGCTGACGCCCAAGTCGGTCAAGAAGAAGCTCAAGCAACCGTCGTTCGCCGCCGCCGTCAACCGCGAGGACGTCCGCGAGGGCGCCGCGCAGCTCGGCGTGGACTTCGACGAGCACGTCGCGTTCGTCATCGCCGCGCTCAACGAGCGCGCCGGCGAACTGGGCGTGGCGCCCTCAGGCACGCCGGCCTGACTGGGCGCGAGCGATACGCCGCGCTGCTGCGCACGCCGTACGTCCGGCAGATGCTGGCGCTGTCGGTGCTCGCCCGCCTGCCGCTCGGCATCAATGCGCTGGCGATCGTGCTGCTCCTGCGCCACGAGGGCTACTCGTTCGGGGTGGCCGGCGCGGCGGCCGGCGCGATGGCGATCGGCGTCGGCGCCTCCGGCCCGTACATCAGCCGCCTGATCGACCGCCATGGCCAGCGCGAGGTGCTCGCGCCGCTGGCGATCGCGCATGCCATCGGGCTGGCGCTCGTCACCGCGGTCGCGCTCTCACATGCGCCCGTCGGCGCCGTGGTCACCGCGGCGCTCATCGCAGGCATCGCGTTCCCGCCGATCGGCGCCGTGATGCGCCCGCTGTGGCCGCGGCTGCTCTTCGACCGGCCCGAGCTGCTGACCACCGCGTTCGCGCTCGACGCCGCCATCGTCGAGCTGTCGTTCGTCGCCGGCCCGCTGATCACGGCAGTGATCGTGACCCTCGCGTCGCCGCCCCTCGCCCTGGCAGTCGCTCTCGGCGATCAGCTCGGTCGTCGGCACGCTGTGGCTCACCTCGATGCCGCCGTCGCGCGCGTTCCGCCCGGAGCCGCATGGCGAGCGCCATCTCCTCGGCGCCCTGCGGTACGCCGGCGTGCGCACGCTCGTCGCCGCGACGCTGCCGGTCGGCTTCTGCTTCGGCGCGGTCGAGGTCACGTTCCCGGCATTCTGCGAAGACGTCGCGACGCGCAGCACCGCTGGGCTGCTGCTGGCGATCTGGTCGTTCGGCAGCGGCGTCGGCGGGATCGCCTACGGCGCGCACCACTGGGTCCTGCCGCCGTTCCGCCGCTACCCGCGCTGCGCGGTCGCGCTGCCGCTCGGCTTCCTGCCGCTGGCGTTCCCCGGCTCCGTCGTCGTCATGGCGCCGTTCGCGTTCATCAGCGGCCTGTCGATCGCGCCCCTGATCTCCACGGGCAGCCACGTCGTCGGCGACATCGCGCCCGAGGGCGCCGTGACCGAGGCGTTCACGTGGCCGATCACCGCGCTCGTGATCGGGATCTCGCTCGGCAATGCGGCGGCGGGCGTGATCGCGGGCTCGGCCGGCTGGCGCGAGTCGTTCGTCATGGCCACCTGCGCCGCGCTGCTCGGCGCGGCGATCGCGGTGACGCAGCGGCGCACCCTGCAACCGGCGACCTGAGCACTAGCGCCAGCGGCCGCCGGCCTTGGCCCACTCCAGCAGGTGATCGGTACCGCAGAAGGCGTCGGCGATGCGGTGCTCGCCGCGGTGGCGGATGAGCAGGACGCGGCCGTCGTCGAGCTCCGCGCCGCAGTGGGCGCAGCGCCCGAGGCCTTCGTCGGAGTCGTCGGGCTCGAGGATCGTCCCGGGATCCCAGTGGGCTCCCTGGATGACCCACGGCACGATGTGCTCCAGGCGGCAGAACATCGCCTTGCGCTCGCCGACGGGTTCGGCCGCGCGGAAGCCTTCGCCCTCGGCGACGTCGACGCCACACCAGCTGCACGGGCCTGAGCTCATCGCTGACCTGAACAGGCTAATCAAGCGGTCGGGCGGGACCCGAAGGCGCGGCGCCGTTATCGTCCGGGCCGATGGCCGACGGGCTGAAGATCACGGTCCTGGAGGGCGACGAGACCGGGCAGGAGCTCCTCGAGCAGTCCCTGCGCGTCCTCGCCCCGGAGGTCGTCGGCATGCCCGTCGAGCTCGACCGCTACGACCTGTCGCTCGAGCGCCGGCGCGAGACCGGCAACGGGATCGTCCTCGAGGCCGCCCGTGCGATGCGCGACAGCGGCTTCGGCATCAAGGCGGCGACCGTGACGCCCGAGGGCCGCGACGACGTCGGCTCGCCCAACCGCATCCTGCGCGAGGAGATCGGCGGCAAGGTGATCATCCGCACCGGCCGGCGGATCCCCGGCGTGACGCCGATCGCCGGCGTGCATCACCCGATCAGCGTGGTGCGCATGGCGATCGAGGACGCCTACGGCGCCAAGCAGTGGCGCG
>VAYD01000274.1 GCA_005883905.1 Actinomycetota bacterium | reverse complement strand
CCTGCCGAGCCTCACCGCCGCACAGCAGCTGCGCCACGCGCAGAACTCGGTCCTCTACGACGACCACGGCAACAAGCTCGGGATCCTGACGTCCAACGAGAACCGGATCCTGATCCCCTACACCGACATCGCGCCCTCGATGCGCTACGCGGTCATCGCGATCGAGGACAAGCGCTTCTTCAACAACTCCGGCGTCGACCTGCGCGGCATCGCGCGCGCATTCGTCCAGGACCTGGTCCAGCAGCGCTCCGCCCAGGGCGGCTCCACGATCGCCCAGCAGTTCGTCAAGAACGCACTCCAGGCCCAGGGCAACCGGACGGTCTTCCAGAAGCTGCGCGAAGCGGCGCTCGCGTACCACCTCACGAGGAAGTGGTCCAAGGAGGACATCCTCACCAACTACCTCAACTCGATCTACTTCGGCAACGGCGCGTACGGCGTCGAATCGGCCGCCCGCACCTACTTCGGCAGGGATCCCAACCACAACGGCTGCGGCGAGACGGTCGACCGCCCGTGCGCCAAGGAGCTGCAGCCGTGGGAGTCCGCGCTGCTCGCGGGGATCATCGCGTCGCCGAGCGCCTACGACCCGGTGGCCCACCCGGTCGCCGCCAAGGCGCGGCGCGATCTCGTGCTGAAGAACATGCTCGACCAGGGCCGCCTCACGCCCGCGCTGTACCAGAACGCGATCCAGCAGCCGCTGTGGTCAGGGGCCCTCGACCCGCCGCGCGTCCGCACCCTCGCGCCGTACTTCACGACCTGGGTCCGGCAGCAGCTGATCGACAAGTTCGGGCCCGAGAAGGCGTTCGAGGGCGGGCTGAAGATCAAGACGACGCTCGACCTCGATCTCCAGAACGCGGCCGAGGCCGCGATCAGCAAGTACCTGAGCTATCCGGGCGGCCCGACCGCCTC
This sequence comes from Actinomycetota bacterium, assembly GCA_005883905.1. GTDB lineage: Bacteria > Actinomycetota > Thermoleophilia > Solirubrobacterales > Solirubrobacteraceae > AC-49. The sequence goes on along the minus strand of VAYD01000274.1, from coordinate 2,010 downwards.
GCTGGTCGCGATCGACAACAAGACCGGCTACGTGCGCGCGATGGTCGGCGGGCGCGACTACACGCAGCAGCCGTTCAACCTCGCGACGCAGGGCTCGCGCCAGCCGGGCTCCTCGTTCAAGCCGTTCATCCTCGCCCAGGCGCTGAGGGAGGGCGCGAGCGTCAACGACATCTGGCCGTCGCGCCAGCGCGACTTCATCGTGCCGGGCACGAAGGGCAAGGAGCACTTCGTCGTCAACAACTTCGAGGGCACCTACGTCGGCGCCCGCTCGCTCGGGCAGGCGCTCACGTACTCCGACAACTCGGTGTTCGCTGCGGCCGGCATCAAGTACGGCACGAAGAAGATCGCGAAGCTCGCGGAGCGGATGGGCATCCGCACGCCGGTCTCGCACAACCTCGCGATGACGCTCGGCGGCCTGAAGCAGGGCGTGAGTCCGCTGGACATGGCCCACGCCTACGAGACGTTCGCCACGCGCGGCAGTCGCATCACCGGCTCGCTCGGCGCCAACGACGACGGGCCGGTCGGGATCCAGTGGGTCAAGCGGATCAAGGACGACAGGTACGTCAAGAAGAACGAACGCAAGTCGACCCGCATCCTGAGCCCGAAGCTCGCCGACCAGGAGGTCGCGGTGATGCAGACGGTCGTCTCCCAGGGCACCGCCAAGCGCGCGGCCTACGGCGGCTTCGCGGCCGGAAAGACCGGCACGACCGAGAACTACGGCGACGCGTGGTTCATCGGCTTCACCGACAAGATGACGATCGCCGTGTGGGTGGGCTATCCCGACAGCAACAAGTCGATGGAGCACGACTTCGGCGGCGCGCCGGTCGAGGGCGGGACGTACCCCGCGGAGATCTGGCACGACTTCGTCGTCGCGTCGCTCGACATCCAGAAGCAGCGTGACGCCGAGCGCCTCGCGCGCGTCAACGAGCGCCGCGCGAAGAAGGGCCTGCCGCCGCTCGTGCAGCAGTCCGACGGCACCACGACGACCGTGCCGACCACCCCGGCCACGCCGGTGGCGCCCTCGACGAGCACGCCCTCGACGACTCCGTCGACCACACCGACCACGCCGGCGCCGCAGCAGCAGACGCCGCAGCAGCAGCAACCGCAGCAGCAACAGACGCCGCCGAGCTCCGGTGGCGGCACCACGGGCGGCGGCACAGCCGCGCCGCCGCCGACCTAGGCGGCATCCGCGCTGAGTTGAATGCGACGTTGACCGCCATATCCGCGGTCAACGTCGCACGCAAGTACGCGCCCGTGCCCGAGCTGCCGACTCGGCTTACTACCTAGGCTGCCTCCAGCGCCTCGCGCGCGCCAGGCGGCCACGGGCGCGAGATGTGGCGCGAGCCCGCGGCGGCGAAGCGCCAGAGCAGTTCCGGCGCCTTCGTGATCCCGATGCGCGTGCCGACGAGCACCTCAGGCCGCGGCCCGGCCGGCGGGCCGAGGCGGATCGGGCCGTCGAACAGGTCGGTCTTGTTGAGCTCGAGCCCGATGCCGAGCGCCTGGGTGAGTTTGCCCGGGCCCGAGCAGAGGTCTTCATCGCGGACGAGGCCGCGACGCTCGCGCATCACGCCGATGCCGTCGATCGGCTCGAGCGCGCGGATCAGGACGGCGGCGCCGACGCCCTCGCGCTCGCAGACCACGTTCAGCAGCGCGTGCATCCCGTAGGAGAAGTACACGTACGCGGTGCCCGGCCGGCCAAAGAGCGTCACGGACCGCGCCGTGCGCCCGACGTACGCGTGGCTGGCCGGCTCGGACTCATGGTAGGCCTCGGTCTCGACGATCGTGCCGGCGGTGTCGCCGTGGCGGATCGTGCAGCCGATCAGGTCGCGCGCGACGACGACGACCGACCCGGCGAGGTCGTCGCGGGTCACGGGAGCAGCGCCTTCGCCGCGGCGAGCTGCTCGGCCACTCGCGCCGACGACGTCCCGCCCTCGGAGACCTTCGACTCCAGCCAGGATCGCTGCGCGAGCACGTCGCGCACCTCGCCGTCGAGGTGCGGGCTGGCGGCAT
>VAYD01000340.1:2822-5253 GCA_005883905.1 Actinomycetota bacterium | reverse complement strand
CCGGCGCGTCGTGGCGATCTTGGTCTTGCCGACCGCGTAGGACGCCTCGCGCACGTGGCCGGGGATCGCCTGCAGCCCCTCACGCACGCTCGCGACGATCAGCGGCATCGCGACGAACGAGAGCATCGTCGCCGCGGCGAAGAACGACCGGCCGAACACGGCGCCGTTGCTCGTGCGGCTGAGGAAGCCGAGCGCGCCGCTCTGGAAGATGATCGTCCCGAAGAGCGCCAGCACGATCGACGGGGTGCCGGCGATCATCTCGATCGTCGACTCCGCCGCGCGCGCGAGCGCGAACGGCCGCCCGTACTCGCTGAGCCAGACGCCGATCCCGAGGCCGACGGGCAGAGCGATCGACATCGCCATGAGGCCGACGGCGAACGTCCCGATGAGGGGATCGAGGAAGCCGCCGGTCTCGTTCTCGCTGAAGCCGACCGCGGGGTGCGTGACGAACAGGCTCGGCCGCACGTAGCGCAGGCCCTGCACGAGCAGGTAGAGCACGATCGCGACGGTGATCGCGCAGAAGAGCAGGCTGAGGAACCAGGCGAACGCCAGGCCGAGCCGGTCGCGCAGGCGCCAGGGCGCGCTGAGCTCGGCAGCGGGGATCTCGATGGCGCTCACGCGCGCACCCCGTACTTCTTCATCGGCTGCTTGACGGCCCAGCCGATGAAGGACAGCATCGCCGCCGAGAACAGCAGCACCGCCGCGATCGCGAACAGCGTGTCGCGCATCGGCGGCGAGGTGAGCTCCTCGGCGTTCTGGAGGATCGTCGCCGCGAGCGGGCGCGACGGCTCGACGAAGAAGATCGTGCCGTCGGCCGGGTTCGGCGCGAAGCCGATCGAGCCCGACACCATCGCGAGCATGATCGCCTCGCCCAGCGCCCGCGCCACCGCGAGCACCGTGCCGGCGACGAGCACCGGGCGCGCGGTGCGCACGCCGACCTTCCAGAAAGTCCGCCAGTCGTTGATCCCGAGCGCCAGCGAGCCCTCGAGCCAGCCGCGCGGCACCGCCCGCAGGCCGTCGCAGAAGACGGCGATCATGATCGGCGAGATCATCACCGTGAGGATCAGCACGGCCGCGAGCAGGCTGTAGCCGCTCAGCGAGATGACGTACGCCACCGACGACCTGCTGGACTCGGTGATCAGGTGGTTGCCGATGAACGGCACGATCACGAGCACGCCGATCAGCCCGTAGATGACCGACGGCACGCTCGCGAGCAGCCGCACGACCGGCTCCATGACCGAGCGCATCCAGTCGGGCGCGAACTCGACGATGAAGACGGCGACGAACAGCGAGACGACGAAGCCGATGACGACGGCGCCGAACGTGATCAGGAACGTCGACCACAGCAGCGGCCAGGCGTGGAACGTGTAGACGTGCTTCTGGCGCAGGTCGCCGGAGGTGAAGATCGCCTGGATCTGGTGGTCGACGTTCCCGCCGCCGCCGAACCAGGACAGGCCGTTGTGCCCGAACGACGGCAGGGCTTCGCGGAAGACGAAGATGACCATCGCCGCGACGACGCCCAGTACCGCAAGGACGAGCGCGCCGAGCATGAGCTCGGCGCGCCGGTCGGTGTTTCCCCCTGAAGCCCCCATGCGTGGGCCGCGCTACTTCGTGCGGTTGAACGCGGGCACCGCGCCCGCACGCTTGAGGATCTTGCCCGCAGCCTTGCTGGTGCGGACCCAGGTCGCGAACCGGATGACGTCCGGATCCGGGTTGTCGCTGCCCGAGACGAACCAGACGTAGCGCGAGAGCGGGTAGGTCTGGTTCTTGACGTACTTCGGCGCGCACGGCTTGCCGTTGAGCGTCAGCGTCTTGAGGCCCTTGCCCTTCGAGTGCGCGAAGCCCACGTACCCGATCGCGTTCGGGTCCTTCGCCACCGCGTTGGCGACGAGGCCGTCCGAGGTGACGGGGTTCACGTTCGAAGACTGCGTCTTGCCGTTGAGGACCGCGCTCTGGAAGAACGTGTAGGTCCCCGCCGTCGAGTCGCGCCCGACGGGATCGATCGTCGTGCTGAGGCCCGAGCCCGAGACCTGGCCCCAGTTGGCGACGTTCCCCAGGAAGATGTCCGCAAGGCCGCCGATCGACAGGTTGCTGAGGCTGTTAGCGCTGTTGACGTCGATGCACAGGCCGTCGAGGAACAGCTGCCGGTACGTCGTACCGGAGTCGCTGGGCAGCGGCGGGCGCGTGTTGACCGCGAAGCCGCTGCGCTTCTGCTGCACGTCCTTTACGCCGGCGTTGCCGCCGTCGGCCGTGTAGATGAAATGGATCTTCGGCTTGACCTTGTGGTAGCCCGCAAACAGCGCCCGCAGGTACGGCTCGGCCACACTCGAGCCGCTGCCGATGATCGTCTTGGCGCTCGCCGCCGACGGCGCGACAGCGAGCCCCGCGGCCGCGAGCGCGACCGCGAAGATGCGTCCCCTACTCACGTTTA
>VAYD01000340.1:0-2815 GCA_005883905.1 Actinomycetota bacterium | reverse complement strand
CTTGGCGCCGGTGGTCACGGCGGAGGCCACGACCGTCAGCGTCCCGCCGGCGGCAAGCGCCAACTTGCCGGCCTTGTTGAGCTTCACGGTCAACGTCTTGGACTTGCCGACGGCCAGCGCGTAGTGCACGGAGCCGACGGCCTTGCCGGCGCTCTTCAGCGTCAGGCGCCCGGACGCGACCTCATCGGGCGGGCCGACCGACTTGACCTTGACCTGCGCCTCGCCGGCCTTCGTCACCTTCGCCTTGAGCGAGGCGAACGTCAGGCCGAGAGCGCTCGTCGTCGTGAACGACTGGTCCGTGCCATTCCACGTCGCGCCCGCGGCGCTGAGCACGACGAGGCGGTAGTGGTAGGTCGTGTTCGGCTTGAGCGTGTCGAGCGAGATGTCGACCGGCACGTCCGCCTTCCCATTGCCAGCGCTCGTGACCGGCGTCGTGTGGCCGTAGTTGGCGGTCCTGCCCCAGTCGAACCGGTAGGCAACATCGGTGCCGTTCGGGTTCAGGTTGCCGCTCAGCAGCGCGTAGCTGTCGGTGATCAGCGTCGAGTCCGCGGGCAACGTCTGGACCGTCGGGTCCGCCGCCATCGCGGCCCCCGGCACCAGCAGTGCGCCGCATACCGCGAGTGCTGCCGCGACGCGCGTACCGGTTCTCGTCTTCATGCGGATGCCTTTCTTGTCCCCCGATCCACTGACGCCAGCAGGACCAACGGACGCGGCGGTGGGGCCGGCGTCCGCTGATCCGTGGGTGCTGGCGCGCCCACACGAGCATGCTCAGTCGGGCGGGATCGCGATTGGATGCTTGCTTGCCGCGGCGCAGCATAGACTATTTCCACAATCCCGGTAGAGATTAGGAACATTTGGCGATCGTTCGCGGCCGAGCGGCGACCTCTCGCGCCGGCGGCGCCGACATCGGGCCAGCGCGGTTCGCCGCCTGGTGCTCGCGTTGTCGCTCCCCGCGGCGCCGCATCGCCACTGCCCGACGCCCTGGACAGGTCGCGCAACGGCGAGCACCCACGTACGGGCCAGGGCTCGGGATGCGAGACCAGGGGTTACCCGGGCGCGAGCGGGCTTCGCGCGCGAGACAGTGCGAGTCATCCCTGCTGCCCGCTCTGACCGCGTTCTTCGCCTCGTCGGGACGTCCCGCGACCCAGTTCCGGCTGGCCGCACTGGCCGCGCAGGGCGTCAACCGCGACAGCGAGCTCGAGCGTCGGCTCGGCAGGCTCATCGCCACCGCGACATCACCACCAAAGGAGCAACCATGAACACCACCCAGATGACCATCCCGTCACCGCCCGATGGGCAGGACCTCGCAAAGGTCCCGTTGCGGTTCGAGTCCACGCCGATCCCGGTCACCGATTTCGACCGCGCGAAGGCGTTCTATCAGCGCCTTGGCTGGCGCCTCGACATCGACCTGCAGTTCAACGAGCAGGTGCGCGGAGTCCAGTTCACCCCGCCCGGCTCGCCGGCGTCGATCCAGTTCGGGCCGGCCGGCGCCGGCCCGCTCGAGCGCCTGCTGCTGGTCGTCAACGACATCGAGGCGGCACGTGCGGAACTGGTCGACCGAGGCATCGATGTCAGCGAGATGTGGCACGCATCGCCAGGCGAGCCGCCACAGCCGGGACGCGACCCGCAAGGCCGCTCGTACGTCAGCCATGCGTCCTTCTCGGACCCGGACGGCAACCTGTGGGTTCTCCAGGAGGTCACCGAGCGGATCCCCGGGAGGGTCTAACCGGGAAGACATCAGCGAGGTCGTCAGGCATGTCCGGGCGCAGCAGCTCGGCGGCGCCGACCCAGACGAGCGCGATGACGCCGATCGCGAGGATGACGCCGTCGCCGAGGAACGTCAGCGTGGCGCCGATCACGAACCCGCGACGTGTCCCGAACCATGTCCCCGACCCTGCAGATCTGACTCCGCCCTACTCCACCGAACCCGACGAAGCCAGCCTCAAACGCCGTCGAATCCGAGCGCCAACGCGCCAATCATAATCCGCGTGTCGGGGGTTCGAGTCCCTCCTCCGGCATGACGAAAGCCCTACCAATTGGCCGGCGTCAGCCGCGCCAGCGAGCCGCCGCCAGCAAAGGGCACGGAGGACGCTCGGGGTTCTGAGCCGAGTTCTGATGAAGTGCTCGGCATGACTGATCCCACGACCATCTCGAACATCGGCGTTGCGATGTTCACGATCGCCGATCAGGACGCGGCGATTGCGTACTACACGCAGACCCTCGGCTGGGAGCTTCGCGCCGACGTTCCGTTCGGCGACGAGGGCGGCAACCGGTGGGTCGAGGTCGCGCCGCCCGGATCGGGCGCGCGGCTGGCCCTAAACCCGCCCATGGGCGGCCAGCCGGGCGGCAGTGCGATCGGGGTCGAGACGCCCGACGTCGACGCCGAGCGCGCCCGCCTGAGCGAGGCCGGCGTGAGCGTCGGCGAGATGATCGGAGGCGAAGGGCCCATGCCGCGGATGTTCTCCTTCGCCGATCCGGACGGCAACAACGTCTGGGTCGTGCAGTCCGCCCCGGCGGGGTAGCCGGTCACCGCGGCTGGGCTGCGACCCGGGCGGCGCGTTCACGGAGGAGACACTTTGGTGTTGGGTCGTCCGCCTCAACCTGGCGCTACGTGACGCAGTCGCCGGAGCCTGAGGCTTTGTCCCGAACTTCGTCCCCGAATCGGCAAGTCTGGCCCCCGCCAAGCGGGCGACAACGCGACCAAACCTGGCTCACGTAAGAAGGTCTTTCAAAATGACTGGAGCCTTCTGAAGCAGAGGATCGCGCAGCCGAGGCTGAGGAACGCCTCGTGCATCTCGGGGTCGCGTTCGTTAGA
>VAYD01000339.1:3219-4731 GCA_005883905.1 Actinomycetota bacterium | reverse complement strand
TGCGGCGTCAGGCCGACATGGCCCATCACCGGGATCCCCGCCTGCACGATCGCGTTGGCGCGCGCGACCGACGCCGGGCCGCCGCCCTCGAGCTTCACCGCGTCACAGCCCGCCTCCTTGACGAAGCGAAATGCGGTCTGCACGGCCTGCTCGTCGGACACCTCGTAGGACCCGAAGGGCAGGTCGCCGACCATGAACGGGGTGCGGAGGCCACGGCGCACCGCGCGGGCGAGCACGAGCAGCTCGTCGAGCGTCACCGGGACGGTCGAGTCGTAGCCGAGCACGGTCATGGCGCCGGAGTCGCCGACCAGGACGAGGTCGACGCCCGCGGCCTCCGCCGCGCGGGCGGACGGGTAGTCGTAGGCGGTCACCATCGCGATCGGCTCGCCGAGGCGCTTCTTCTCCGCGAGGGCGGGCAGCGTGACGGGCAGTCGCGAGGCGTCGCTCGGGATCTGCAGGTTCTTCATGGTGGACATCTGCGATTCGCTTTCTGCCGCTGGTTGACGCCCTCTAGGAGAGGAGGGTCGCCACCTCGGCGTCGACGTCGATGATGTGGTTGGTCTTCGCCTCGACGTGGACCACGCGAGGCTCGTAGTAGGTCTCCAGCTCCTCGCGGTCGTACTGGCCGTAGGAGATGACGATGATCGTGTCGCCGCGATGAACGAGGCGCGCGGCGGCGCCGTTGACCTTCATCTCGCCCGAGCCGCGCTCGCCGGCGATCGTGTAGGTCTCGAAGCGGGCCCCGTTGTCGACGTCGACGACGTGGACCTGCTCGTGTTCGAGGATGTCGGCTGCATCCAGGAGGTCTGGGTCGATGGTGATCGGTCCGACGTAGTGCAGATCGCAGTCGGTCACCGTCGCCCGGTGGATCTTCGACTTCAGCATCACGCGCTGCATTGGGGTTCTCAGTCCTCGCTTGAGCTGATGAGGGTGTTGTCGATGAGGCGCACCTCGCCGACCCGGGCTGCGATCGCGACGAGCGTCTCGCCACGGACCACGTGCACGGGGGAGAGGTCTTCGGGGTTGACGAGCGCGACGTACTCGGGCTCGACCTGAAGCTGTTCCATCTCGACGCGCGCGAGGTGCGCGATGGCGCTCGCGTCGCGTTCGCCGCCCGCCGCGGCTTCTTCGGCCACGGTCAGCCCGCGGCGCAGCGCGAGCGCGCGCTGCCGGTGCTCGCCGCGGAGGCGGGTGTTGCGGCTGGAGAGCGCGAGGCCGTCCGGCTCGCGGACCGTCGGGCAGATCTCGACGCGGACGTCGATCTCGAGGTCGCGAACGAGCTTGCGGATGACGAGCGCCTGCTGCGCGTCCTTCTTGCCGAAGAACACGACGTCCGGCTGGACCATGTTGAGCAGCTTGGTCACCACGGTCGTGACGCCGTGGAAGTGCTCCGGTCCGCGGTGGGCGCCTTCGAGCGTCTCCGTCAGCCGCCCTTCGACGCGGACCTGGGTCGAGAAGCCGGGCGGGTACATGATCTCCGCCGGCGGCGCGAACAGGATGTCCCCACCGGCC
>VAYD01000339.1:0-3145 GCA_005883905.1 Actinomycetota bacterium | reverse complement strand
CAGCGACACGACGACCTCGTGGGTCTGCTCGCGGGCGGCGCGGATGAGGCTCAGGTGGCCCTCGTGCAGGGCGCCCATCGTCGGCACGAGGCCGATCGCGCGGTCGGCGCGGCGGGCGGGGCGCAGCGCGGTGCGCAGGCCCGGGACGGTCCGCAGCGTCCTCACGCGACGAGCTCCCGCGTGGAGTTCGCGAGCGCGTCGAAGAGGTCGAGCAGCTCGGGCGCTCGCTCCTCGACGGCGGCGCGCTGACGCTCGACCGTCTGCTCGTCGCCGCGGGCGATCGGGCCGGTGAGCGCCCTCGCACCGTCACGCGCCCAGTTCTCGACGGTCGCGCGGACGAGCGGGACGAGCAACTCGCGCGACGCGCCGGTCGTCGCCAGCAGGCGCTCGGCGGCGTCCTCCAGCGCGACGAGGTAGTTCGCGGCCATCGACGCCGCGGCGTGGTAGGCGGCGCGGTCCTCGTCGGCGACCTCGAACGTGCGCATGCCCAGCGCCTCGGCGAGCGCGCGGGCCGTGTCGAGCGCGCGGTCGGTCGTTCCCGCGATGGCCGCGCCCGCTTCTTCGAACGTGGCCGGCACGGTCATCAGGGGGTGCAGTGAGAAGGCCTCGTGCGGGGCGAGCGGGGCGAGGGTCGTGGCCCCGGAGACATGTCCGACGAGCGGGCCAGGGGCTACGTCCTGCGCCGCCTTTCCGATCTCCGCGTCGGGTACACACAGCAGCACGCAGTCGGTTCCCTGCGGACATCGCTCGCCGCGGCGCAGCGGCCCCGAGACGTCGAGCCCGGCGGCGCGCAGGGCGGCTGCGAGCGCAGAGCCCATACGGCCTGCGCCCACGACCACGCAGTGGCGGGGAAGCGATGACATGTCGTATCTCGGTCCAGCCCCCTTGCGGGGTGCCGGTCGCGAATGGCTGTACCCCGCATGATACCCACGCAATGTGCGGGGTTACGCCGCAGCGGCGTCAGCTGTCCGATCTACCATCGAGGGCATGACTGCAGACGAGCGCCGCGAGGAGCTCAAGGTCCTGCTGCAGGAGGCGCGCACGTGCACGCGTTGCGCCCAGCTCGCCTCCACGCGCGCGACGGTCGTCTTCGGCGCGGGCAACGCGGACGCCGACCTGATGTTCGTCGGCGAGGCGCCCGGCGCCAACGAGGACAAGCAGGGGCTGCCGTTCGTGGGGCAGGCGGGGCGCCTGCTGGACCAGCTCCTCTCCGAGATCGGCCTGTCCCGCGCAGATGTCTTCATCCAGAACACCCTGATGTGCCGCCCGCCAGGGAACCGCGACCCGCAGCCCGGCGAGATCCAGAACTGCTCGGCCTACCTGCTGCGCAAGATCGAGCTCGTCCGGCCGCAGGTGATCTGCACGCTCGGCAACTTCGCGACGAAGCTGCTGCGCGATGATCCGACGGGGATCACGCGGCTGCACGGCCGGCCGGAGGAGCGGCGGATCGGAAACCTCGACGTGACGCTCTATCCGCTGTTCCACCCGGCGGCGGCGCTGTACACACCCGCGATGCTGGAGACGCTGCGCGCGGACTTCGCCGGGATCCCGGAGTTGTTGCGGGAGCCGGAGGCGGAGGCGGAGCCTGTCGCGGAGCTCCAGCTCGGCCTCTTCTGAGCATGTACCTCGAGCGGGTGTCGCTGATCGTCGACGACTACGACGAGGCGATCGAGTTCTTCGTCGATCGCCTCGGGTTCGAGCTGGTCGAAGACGAGCCGGCGCTCACCAGTCAGGATGGCCGGCCGAAGCGCTGGGTCATGGTCCGGCCGCCCGGCGGCCAGACGGGCGTGCTGCTGGCGCAGGCCGACGGCGACCATCAGCGCGCGGCCGTCGGCGAGCAGTTCGCCGGCCGCGTCGGGCTGTTCCTGCGCGTCGAGGACTTCGACGCCCAGTACAAGCGGATGGTCCAAGCCGGCGTCGAGTTCGTCGAGCCGCCCCGGGCGGAGCCCTACGGCCGCGTGGCGATCTTCCGCGACGTCGCCGGCAACCGCTGGGACCTGCTCGGGCCGGCCTGACGGGCCCTTCGCGCGGTGGCCGGACGTGGCTCGAGCATCGAGGAGAGGTGGCCCGAGGGCTCGCGGCACGGAGACATGTGACGTTTGTCCCACCCCTCGGGAGGGTCGCCACAACGGCAAGGACGCGGCGAACGAACTCCGCGATGGGGACGGAGAACGTTCGGCGCGCCGAACGAAACCCACGCTCTGCGTGGCAAACGTTCGGCGCGCCGCGCTCTCGCCGGGACGCCGCCTAGCGCAGGCGCGTGAACGTCACCGTCGCCGTGCGCATGACGTCGCTGGTCGTGTACCGACGGGTCCCGTGGCTGTGCGAGGTGCCCGTCACCCGCACGACCTTGCGGGTGCGGAGTTTCGACGGGCTCGGCATCCGAAGGCGCAGAACGCCGTCGCGCGTGCTGAAGTCGTCGGCAAGCCCGAGGTGGCACGGGCCGTAGTCGGTGAATAACGCGCCGAGATCGACGTAGATGAACCTGCGGTCGTAGCCCGCCACAGTCACTCGCGTGCCGGGGTTCAGCGGGTGCGATCCGCAGCCCGCTTTGTCTGGCTCGGTGCCGCAGTCGCTGCCGTCATATGAAGCGCGGGGGACGGTGTTGTCGACCAGGTCGATCGTGCCGACCGCCGGCTTCGGCGGCACCGAGCCGACGTGTCCGAACGGGTCGATGGGAGCGAGCAGCGCCCAGGGATCGATTACGGGCCGCGCCTTGACGGGCTTCGCCGAAGCGAAGTCGACCGTCAGGGTCCCGTCGCCGACCGGGCCGCACTCCTGAGGGTCGTCGATCGTCCAACGGTCGACGAGCCGGCCGGTCGCGGCGAAGCGATGCGTGTCGTGGAACTTCGCCGCCGCCGGCGCCGAGACGAGGAGCAGGACCGCGGCCGCGAGGGCGGCGCAGCGCATGTGCGCAAGCGTAACTACACCCGCGCGCCGCGAAGCACGGGCAGCACCTCGTCCTTGTCGAGGCGGATCGTGCCCATCGGGTCCGCGCCGCTCATGTTCTGCAGGCGGCGACGGTGGCGCCGAGCTGACCGAGCTCGCGGACCTTCTGGACGTGCGCATCGGGATCGGTCGAGATGACGAAGCTCTCGCGCAGGTCGTCGTCGGAGACCTGCTGCGCCGCGTGCTCCTGCATCTT
>VAYD01000338.1 GCA_005883905.1 Actinomycetota bacterium | reverse complement strand
GCCAGTACGTCGAGTTCGAATGCTCGTCGTGGACGACGCTCGAGAGCATCACGTCGCCGACGTCGGCGTTCAGCGTCGCCGCCTTGCCGAGCACGTAGACGCCGCGAAGCGCCGCGCTGTCCACCGCGACCTCGCGCAGGATGTTGTACGCCGCCACGCCGAGCGGGTAGTCGATGTTGACGACGGTCGCGCCCGACTTCGCAAGCGCGCCGGCGTCGACGTCGCCGATCCGCGGGTCGAGCTTCTCCGGGTTCCACTTGGCCAGCGGCATGATCTGCGCCGGCACGCGCAGCGCGGTCTTCGACCGCAGGTGCGTCACGCCGCACACCCGCTCCGCCGCCGCGCGCTCGGCTCGCCCCTCCTCGCCGCGCGCGTCCCAGTAGTCGCGCGCGACGAAGTACAGGAAGTTCTCCCACGAGCCCTCGGATTCGCCCGCCCGGAACGAGTCGAGCTCGGCGCGCAGGATGTCGCTCTCCGGCAGCTCCTCGACGAACCGCACGAGCTCGTCCTCGCGGTCACGCGCGACGCCGGTGGCGATGTTGACGATCGAGTGCGTATTGGAGCTGATGAAGTACAGCGGCCGGTCGGTCAGCTCCTCGTGCTGGAGCTCGTCGCGCACCGGCTGCCACCAGCGCCGCGTCAGCCGCGCGTAGCCGATGTGCGAGCCGCCGAGCATCCGGACGCGCAGCGACAGGCGGTCGCCTGCCAGCAGAGCCATGCGCTCGGCGAAGCGGTCGCTCCACGCCTCCTTCAGCCGCGCCCAGTCGTCCGCGCTCCCGCCGAGCTCCGCCGCGCACGCCTCCGGCGTCATCCCCTCGATCGGCCAGCCGGCCGCGCGCTGGCGCTGACGGATCTTGTTCCACTCGATCTGGAACGCGACCAGCGTCGGGACGAGGTCGTCCACGTCCGACGCGCTCGCCAGCAGCACGGCAACCGTCGCCTCCGGGCCTTCGTACCAGCGCCGCCGCCGCGCCGGCGCCTCGGCCTCCTCCCACGACTCGATGTCGATCGCTGCCGCCTCGAACACCTCGACGTCCTGCCCCATCACGACCAGCGACGCGCCGACGATCCCGTCGGGCAGGCGCCGGATCGCGTACAGGAACGCACCGAGGTCCAGCTCGTTCGAGTCGGCGAGCGGATGCAGGCTTGACCCCATCGCGCGGTGCGAGGGCTCGAGCACGCGCAGCCGCGTCTCGCCGCTGGATCGCAGCAGCGTCGTGTACGTGCGCTGGTAGAGCTCGACCTCGTCGCTGAGGCGCTCGCCGCCCTCCTCGGAGGGCGCGGCAACGGTGAGACGTGTGAGGGCCATTCCCGGCGCTTACTCCTTCACGTACGGGATGCCGATCGAGCCCGGCGCGCGCGAGCGGCCGATCACGCCGGCGACCGCGATCAGCGTCAGGACATACGGCAGCGCCTGGAAGAGGGTCGCGGTCGACTCCGAGAACGTCGGCAGGCGGTTCGCCAGCGCGCTCGAGAAGCCGAACAGGAGCGTCGCGGCGAGCGCGCCCGCCGGGCGCCACTTGCCGAAGATCACGGCCGCCAGCGCGATGAACCCGCGCCCCTCCGTCATGTTCTGGCTGAACGAGCCGACGAACGCGACCGACAGGTACGCGCCGCCGAGCGCTGCGAGCATCCCCGACGCCGTCACGGCGATGTAGCGCGTGCCGAACACGTCGACGCCCACGGTGTCCGCGGCGCGCGGCTTCTCGCCGACCGCGCGCAGCCGAAGGCCGCGGCGGGTGCGGAAGAGGTAGAACGTCAGCGCGGGCACCGTCAGCAACGCGAGCCACGTCAGCAGGTTCAGGTGCCCGATCGCGTGGTCCAGGAACCCTCCGTTGAGGAACGGGAGGTTCACGTCGGGCACGCGCGAGACGCTCTCGGGCGTCCCGTTGTCGCCGTAATGGTCGATGAAGACGTAGCCCGTGATGCCGAGCGCCAGGAAGTTCACGGCGGTCCCGCTCACGACCTGATCCGCGCGCAGGTGGATCGAGAACGTCGCGTGCAGGAGCGCCAGCAGGCCGCCCGCGATCAGCGCGACGCCGAGGCCGCCGACCCACGAGCCGAGCAGGTCCGACCCGTAGATGCCGAAGAAGGCGCCCATCAGCATCATGCCCTCGAGGCCGATGTTGATCACTCCGCTGCGCTCGGACACGATGCCGCCGAGCGCTGCGAACAGCAGCGGCGTGGCGAAGCGCAGCATCGAGGCGATCAGCGCCGACCACGTGAAGACGTCGCGCAGGTTCGCCTCGCCGGACTTCGTCGCCGCGACGGCGCCGACGATCGCCACGGCGCCGAGGATGATCGCGCCGAACCCCAGCTTGCGCTCGGAGTAGACGGCGAATGCGCCACACAGCATCCCGATGACCGCGAGCGCGATCGAAGGCGCGGGGCTGCGGATGAGCGCCGGCGGCACCGCGATGAACGCGGCGATGATCGCGAGCGCGATCCCGACCCATCCGACGAAGCGCCGCGTCGCGAGCTGTTTCGCGTACGCCCTCACGCGGCCTCCTTCTCAGCGGCCGGCGGCGGCTTTCGCCGCAGCAGGACCAGCGACCCGCCGCGGCGCAGGATCCGCAGCGCGATCACGTCCGTCGAGACGATCAGGACGACCAGCCCCTGGATGATCAGCGTCAGGTTCGACGCGAGCGCGGGATCGAAGATCGACGG
>VAYD01000302.1 GCA_005883905.1 Actinomycetota bacterium | reverse complement strand
TGCTGATCGTCATCGGGGCGGTCGAAAGCGCGCTCGAGGCGGCGCTGCACCAGGACGCCGTGCTGGAGCCGGGGACGACGGCGTGGGTCGCCGTTCCCGCGGTTCCCTGCGTCGTGCTCCCCCTGCTGGCGCGCCGCCGCTTCCCGTTCGCCGCGCCCCTGGCGGTGTGGCTCATCGCAGCCGGCCTCTCTTCCATCGACGGCAAGCTCGTGACCTCCGTCGGGGTGCTCTTCGCGGCCGGGATGGCCGCCGCGTTCCTGCTCGGGAACCTCGAGGACGCGGTCGAGGGCCGAATCGGGCTGGTGGTGACTCTGGGTGCCGCGGCGATCATCACCTACAACGACCCGGGTCATGGCGCCGGCCAGTTCCTGGTCACCCCGGGTCTGTTCGCGATCGCGTGGCTGGCCGGCTTCGCCCTGCGCGAGCGCTCGGACCAGGCCGCGTCGTCCGAAGCGCGCGCTCTTGAGGCCGAGCGCGAACTGCTCGCCGAGCGGGTGCGGATTGCGCGTGAGCTGCATGACGTCGTCGCCCATCACGTGAGCATGATGGGCGTCCAGGCCGGGGCTGCCCGCATCGTGATCGACCGCGATCCGGGCGAGGCGAAGAAGGCGCTCTCGGCCATCGAGACTTCGAGCAGACAGGCCGTCGCGGAGCTGCACCGCCTGCTGGGCTTGCTGCGCCAGCGAGGCGACGAGGACGATCTCGCTCCGCAACCGGGGGTGGAACAGCTCGGGCAGCTCGTCGCGAGCATCAACGACACGCAGCTGGCCGTCGACGTCACGGTCGAGGGCGAACCCCGCCCGTTGCCGCAGATGGTGGACGTCTCCGCCTACCGGATCGTGCAGGAGGCGCTGACCAACACGCTCAAGCATGCGGGGGCGTCCCATGCCGCGGTTCACCTGCGCTACTGGCCCGACGAGCTGGAGGTCGAGGTCGTGGACGACGGTCGCGGCCCGCACAACGGCAGCGCTCACGGGGACGGCGGGCTCGGGCTGATCGGCATGCGCGAGCGGGCCGCGCTGCATGGTGGCCGGCTGAGCGCGGGTGCCGAGCCGGCCGGCGGGTACGCGGTGCGGGTGAGGCTCCCGACCCCGGATGGCGCGCTGTGAGCATCGGCGTCCTGCTGGCCGACGATCAGTCGATGGTGCGGACCGGGTTTCGCATGATCCTCGAGTCCGATCCCGACATCAGCGTGGTGGGGGAGTCCGCCGACGGCGAGCAGGCGACCGCCTCCACGCGGCGGCTGCGACCCGACGTGGTGCTGATGGACATCCAGATGCCCGGCATGGACGGTCTCGAGGCGACGCGTCGGATCACGGCGGACCCCGAGCTTCACAGCCGGGTCGTGATCCTGACGACCTTCGAGCGCGACGAGTACGTGTTCGAGGCGCTCCAGGCCGGTGCCAGTGGCTTCCTGATCAAGAACGCGCCGCCCGAGGAGCTGGTGCACGCGGTCCGGGTCGTGGCGAACGGCGACGCGTTGCTCGCGCCGTCGGTCACGCGGCGCATCATCGAGCAGTTCGCGCATGCGCGGGCGAACCCTGAGCTCGGCGCGCGCCTGGAGTCGTTGACCCATCGCGAGCTCGAGGTGCTGAAGCTGCTCGCAGGCGGCAAGAGCAACGCGGAGTTGGCCACTGAGCTGTTCGTGACCGAGGGCACGGTCAAGACCCACGTCTCGAGCCTTCTGTCGAAGCTCGGGTTGCGCGACCGGGTCCAGGCCGTGGTTCTGGCGTACGAGAGCGGACTGGTCACACCCGGATCCTGAGCACGCATCTCTGTCGTTCGACAGAGGAACGCGTCCAAAGAACCTGCACTTCGAATGACCCCGAACGGGCCCCTGGGACGACGACGCCGGGCACGCTCCGACGGAGACTCGTCGGGACATGTTCCACACCCCCCAAGGAGCCATCCAGATGAGCCGACCGGTCGAATTCCACGACCTGTCCAAGCACTTCGGCGGCGTCGCCGCCGTCGAGCACCTCTCCTTCGGCATCGAAGCCGGTCGTGTGACCGGTTTTCTCGGGCCGAACGGAGCCGGCAAGAGCACGACCATCCGCGCGCTGCTCGGCCTGATCCGCCCCTCGTCGGGTTCCGCGACGTTCGGCGGCGTCCCGTACGAGGAGCTCGATCGGCCGAGCGCTCGCGTCGGCGCGGTGCTCGAGGACGCGTCGTTCCACCCCGGGCGAAGCGCCCGCAACCACCTCCGGATCCTCGCGCTCATCGCCGATCATCCGGCGAGCCGCGTCGACGAGGTCCTCGAGGCCGTTGGCCTGACCGATGCAGCCGATCGGCCGGTCAAGGGCTACTCGCTGGGCATGCGCCAGCGCCTGGCCATCGCCGCGGCACTGCTCGGCGAGCCCGACGTGCTGATCCTCGACGAGCCGACCAACGGACTGGACCCGCCGGGCATCAGCTGGCTGCGAGGCCTGCTGCGCGCCCAGGCCGCTCGCGGCGCCGCCGTCCTCATCTCCAGCCACGTGCTGGCCGAGGTCGCGCTGTCGGTCGACGACGTCGTCGTCATCGCCGATGGCAAGCTGCGCGCGCAGGGCACGCTCGAGCAGGTGCTGGGCGGCGAGGACGGTCCCGCGACCGAAGTCCGCGCCCAGGATCCGGAGCGCCTGATCTCGGCCCTTCGGTCCCGCGGGCACAACGTGCAGCGCGCCGGCGACGTCCTGTCCGTCATGGGCGCGTCGCCCGAGCAGGTCGGCGAGATCGCCGGCCGGGAGGGCGTGGCCGTTCTGGGTCTCGCCGCCAAGGAACGGTCCCTCGAAGAAGCATTTCTCGCACTGACTGGAGCCACGTCATGAACGCCCTGCTGAAGGCCGAGCTGCTCAAGCTCCGCACCACCCGCACATTCGCGATCGTCGTCGGCGTCAGCGCGCTGTTCTCGGTG
>VAYD01000301.1:509-3230 GCA_005883905.1 Actinomycetota bacterium | reverse complement strand
AGAAGACCTCGGTCTCGTGCCCGTCTCCGGGCAGCCCGACGACGTACTCGACCTCGTCGCGGTCAACGCGCGAGGCGAGATCGGCGTGATCGTGGGGCGCGACGAAGCCCGCGCTGCAGACCTGCAGGCCCTCGATGGCCACGTCGACGGGCAGTGGCGCGGTGTCCAGCAGCGCCCCGCCGACGGCCTGCACGATGCGGCCCCAGTTGGGGTCGCCGCCGTGCAGCGCGGCCTTGACGAGCGGCGAGTTGCCGACGGCGCGCGCCACCGCCTCGACCCCACCGGGATTGCCGCCGCGCACGACGACGCGCCCGACGCGCTTGGATCCCTCGCCGTCGCGCACGATGTCGAGCGCGAGCTGGCGCAGCACGGCGTCCAGCGCCTGCCCGAAGACCAGCTCGTCCTCGGACTCGGGCGCGATCCGCACGCCACTCGCACCCGAGGCCATCAGGATCGCGGTGTCGTTCGTGGAGAGCTGGCCGTCGACCGTGATGCGGTCGAACGACCGCTTCACGCACACGCCGAGCAGCAGATCGGCCGTCTCCGGCGCCAGCGCGGCGTCGGTCTGCACGAAGCAGAGCATGGTCGCGAAGTTCGGCTGCATCATCCCGGCGCCCTTGGCCTGGGCGCTCAGCTTGACCGTTCCCGACGGCAGCGCGACCTCGAGCGAGCAGCGCTTCTCGAAGGCGTCGGTGGTCATGATCGCCTCGGCGAACGCGGCGTCACCGTCGTCGCGCAGCTCGCGCGAGCAGGCGAGCAGCCCCTTCAGCACCTTGTCGCCCGGCAGCGGCACGCCGATCACGCCGGTCGAGCAGACCGCCACGCGATCCTCGGTCGTCGCCGTGACCATCGCCGTGGCGCCCTGCATCTTCGCCGCCTCGTCGAGCCCCGGCCGGCCCGTCGCGGCGTTCGCGTTGCCCGAGTTCACCGCGACGGCGCGCAGGCCGTCGAGCTGCGTGCGCTCCTTGGTGACGATCACCGGCGCGGCGAGCGTGCCCGATCGCGTGAAGCGCGCAGCGCTCACCGGCTCCGGGCCGTCGCAGACGAGCAGGCCGACGTCGGGCCCGCCCGACGGCTTGATGCCGGCGGCGGCGCCGGCGGCGCGGAACCCCTCCGCCAGGCCGGCCGACTCGGAGATGCCGTCGGGCACCTCGACCCAGCGCGAGCGGAAGAAGCTCAGAGCAGGCCCTCCGTCTCCGGGCGGCCGAACATCAGGTTCAGGTTCTGGACCGCCTGCGACGCGGTGCCCTTCCAGAGGTTGTCGATCACGGCGAAGACGATCGCCCGGTCGCCGTCCTGCCATGCGTGGATGCGGCAGAAGTTCGTCTCGCGCACGTCGCGGACGCCCGGCGGACGGTCGACCAGCTCGATGAACGGCTCGTCGGCGTAGGCCTCCTGCAGCTTCGCCACGACGTCCTCGCCGGTCTCGAAGTAGCAGCTGAGCAGCTCGCCCTGGTCGAGCGGTACGAGATGCGGCACGAACGTGACCGCGACGCCGAGCTCCTGCTCCATCTCGGGCGTGTGGCGGTGCACCCCGACGCCGTACGGCGTGACGTTCTCGTCGACCGACACGAAGTGCGTCGTCTCCGTCGCCTTGCGGCCCGCGCCCGACACGCCGGTCTTGGCGTCGATCACGACATGCTCGGTCTGCAGCGGCCCGAGCGCCAGCACCGCCGCGGTCGGGAAGCAGCCGGGACAGGCGACGATCGAGGCCTGCGCGATCTGCTCGCGATAGCGCTCGGGCAGCCCGTAGACCGCCTCGGCGAGCAGCTCGGGATGGGGATGCTCGACGTAGTGCGCCTGGTAGACGTCGAGGTCGCGCAGGCGGAAGTCGGCGCTGAGGTCCACGACCTTCACCCCGCGCTCGTGCAGCTCGGCGACGACCGGCGCCGCCGCGCCGTGCGGGTACGCGACGATCGCCGCGTCGATCGCGCCGAGCTCGTCGAGCCTGCGGCCCGCGTCGCTGCGCGACGTCACGGCCTCCAGCTCGAAGAACGGATGCCTGTCGATCAGCCGCGCGGCGAGCGCGCCGGCGAAGCCGCTGGCCCCCAATACCGCTACGTCAGCCACGCAGCTCGCCCCCCAGTTCCTCCTGGAGGGCGGCGACGATGCGGTCGCGCACGGGGGCGACGTCCTCGTCGGTGAGGGTCCGGTCGGGCGCGCGGAACTCGAGGTGCAGGGCCAGCGAGACGCGGCCCTCCCCCACCTGCTCGCCCGTGTAGACGTCGAACACGCCGGTCTGCGCGAGCAGGTCGCCGCCGGCCCGGCGCACGGTCTCGAGCACGCCCGCCGCCGGAACGCCGGCGGCCACGACGACCGCCAGGTCCTGACGCAGCGCCGGGAAGCTCGTCAGGTCGGAGTAGGTGGTGACCTCCGGCGCGGCAGCCGCGACCTTCCCCAGGTCGATCGCGAACGCCGCGAGCGTGCGCTCTATCTCCCACGCGCGCGCAACGAGCGGGTGCACCTCGCCGACCCAACCGAGCCGCTCGCCGCCCGCGACGACCGCGGCGTTCCGTCCCGGGTGCAGGTACGACCACTGCGCGGCCTCGACCTGCCAGTCGACCCGCAGCGTATCGAGCACCGCTCCGACCAGCGCCTTCGCGGCGAAGACGTCGCCGGTGATGAGGATGCCGAGCGCGTGGTGCTCGTCGGCGAGCTCCTCGGCGGCGCGGTAGACCGTCCCGGACTCGAACAGCGACAGCTCCGCCGTCCCGCGCGCGG
>VAYD01000301.1:0-419 GCA_005883905.1 Actinomycetota bacterium | reverse complement strand
ACCTGCACGACCTTGCGCAGTGGGCTGTCGGCGGGCAGCCGCAGGCGGTCGAGCACCGCGGGCTCGGTGAACGACCAGCCGGCGATCTCGTAGAGCCCGCGCCCGACGAGCACGTCCTCGGCGCGGCGGCGCACGAGCTGGTCGTGCGTGAGCTTGGCGGCCGCCACGCGGCGGCGGGCCGGCAGCGTCGCGGGCAGCTTGTCGACGCCGTCGAGCCGCGCGACCTCCTCGATCACGTCGGCCTCGCGCGTGACGTCGCGGCGCACGTGCGGCGGCGTCGCGTCGATGCCATCGGGCGCCGGCGAGGTGTCGAAGTCCAGGGCGTGCAGGATCTCGATGGCGCGCTCGATCGGGATCTCGGTGCCGAGCAGGCCGGACAGCCGCCGCGTCCGCAGCCGGATGGGCGCGGGGTCCGGGCC
>VAYD01000193.1:23658-28897 GCA_005883905.1 Actinomycetota bacterium | reverse complement strand
GGCGCAGTCGAGACCCTGCTCGACTGCGAGGTCCCCAAGCGCGCCCAGTACCTGCGCGTCATGCACCTCGAGCTCAACCGGATCATGAGCCACCTCGTCTGGCTCGGGACCAGCGCGCTGGACCTCGGCGCGATCTCGATGCTCTGGTACTGCTTCCGCGACCGCGAGACGATTCTCGACCTCTTTGAGTACTCCAGCGGCCAGCGGATGCACACTCGCTACATCCAGGTCGGCGGCGTCTTCGAGGACATCCCGGTCGGCTTCGCCGAGAAGGTGCGCGCGTTCTGCAAGGAGATGCCCGAGCGCGTCGATCAGTACGAGGCGCTGCTCGCCAAGAACGAGATCGTCCTCAACCGCCTGCGCCACGTGACCCCGCTCGACGAGGAAACGTTGCTGAGGCTGGGCGTCACCGGCCCGCTGCTGCGCGCGACCGGCAACCCGTGGGACCTGCGCAAGGCGATGCCCTACTCCTCCTACGAGGACTTCGACTTCGACATCCCGGTCGGCAGCGAGGGCGACAACTACGACCGCTTCTTCGTGCGGATCGCCGAGATCCGCGAGTCCGTGCGGATCATCGAGCAGGCGCTCGACGGCCTGCCCGAGGGGCCGTGGATCACCGACGACCGCAAGGTCGCGCTGCCGCCGCGACACGAGCTCGCGACCTCGATGGAGGCGCTGATCTACCACTTCAAGCTCGTGACCGAGGGCTTCCGCGTGCCGCCGGGCGAGGTCTACTACCCCATCGAGTCGCCGCGCGGCGAGCTCGCCTGCTTCGTGCGCAGCGACGGCAGCTCCAAGCCCGCGCGCGTCCACATGCGCGACCCGTCGTTCGTGAACCTCCAGGCGATGGCGCCGATGGTCAAGGACGCCTACATCGCAGACCTCATCTCGACGCTCGCCGCGCTCGACCCCATCCTCGGCGGTATCGACCGATGAGCATTGAAGTACGGAGGTACGAGCACGGCTCACGCGTGCCGGGCTGGGACGAGGCCGCCGACCTTTCGAAGGACCCGGCACAGGTCCCCGACCCGGCGACCACGCCGGTGCCCGAGGACCTGCGCGCCGAGATCGAGGCGCACATGGCCAACTACCCGGACCACCGCAGCGCTGCGATACCGGCGCTCGCCGCGGTGCAGCGCCGCTACGGCTGGTGCACGCCTGAGGGCATCGAGCAGGCCGCGTGCGTGATGCGCCTCACGCCTGCGTACCTGGTCGCGGTGGCGACCTTCTACGACATGCTCGAGACGCGGCCGGTCGCGCGCCACACGATCTACGTCTGCACGAATATCTCCTGCTCGCTGCGCGGCGCGGACGAGCTGCTCGCCGCGTTCAAGGACGCCGGCGACGAGCAGGAGTTCAACATCCGCGGCTTCGAGTGCCTCGGCGCCTGCGACATCGCCCCGATGGCGTCGGTCAACGGCGTCTACGTCGGGCCGGTCACGCGCGACGAGGTTCCCGAGGTGATCGCCGCGCTGCGCCAGGGCCGCGAGGTGCTGCCCGACAAGCACCTCGTCAAACGCCCCGTCGCCGACCCGAACGCACAGACATGACCGATCCGATTCTCTTCAAGGACATCGACGAGCCCGGCCTGCGGACCCTCGAGGTCTACCGCCGGCGAGGCGGCTACGACATGGTCTCCAAGGCGCTCGCGATGACGCGCGACGAGCTCGTGCACGATCTCGAGATCTCCGGCCTGCGCGGCCGCGGCGGCGCCGGCTTCTCGATGGGCAAGAAGGCGTCGTTCCTGCCCAAGACGACGATGGACAAGTACCTCGTCTGCAACGCCGACGAGTCCGAGCCCGGGACGTTCAAGGATCGCGAGCTCATGACCAAGCTTCCGCACATGCTGATCGAGGGCATCATCATCGCCGCGCACGCAGCGGGTGCGAACCGCGCGTTCATCTACATCCGCGGCGAGTACCAAGAGGTCGCCGACATCCTCGACGCCGCGCTGGTCGAGGCACGCGACGCGGGCTACCTCGACAACCTCCCGCTCGTCGTCCACCGCGGCGCCGGTGCCTATATCTGCGGCGAGGAGACCGGCCTGCTCGACTCGCTCGAGGGCAAGCGCGGCAACCCTCGCCTGAAGCCGCCCTTCCCCGCCAACCAGGGCCTGTACCAGGGGCCGACGCTGATCAACAACGTCGAGACGCTGATGACCGTCCCGCACATCGTGCGGATGGGTGGCGAGTCGTACGCGAAGATCGGCGCCGCCAACTCGACGGGCACGAAGGTCGTGTCCGTCAGCGGCAACGTCCAGCGCCCCGGCAACTACGAGATCGAGCTTGGCATCGCGTCGCGCGAGCTCATCTACGGCCTCGCGGGCGGCCCGCCCGAAGGTCGCGAGATCCTCTTCTGGTTCCCGGGCGGCTCCTCGTCGCCGGTGTTGACGAAGGACGAGCTCGACGTCCCCTACGACTTCGACTCGATGGCGAAGGCCGGCTCCATGATCGGCTCCGGCGCGATCATCATCGTCGACGACTCGAACTCGGTGGTCGACGTCGCGCTGAAGCTCGCGAGCTTCTACCGCCACGAGTCGTGCGGGAAGTGCACGCCATGCCGCGAGGGCACGAACTGGACGGTGAAGGTGCTCGAGCGCATCCAGTCCGGCCTCGGCACGCCGATGGACCTCGACATCATGGCCTCGGTCCAAGACCGGATCATCGGCAACTGCCTGTGCGTGCTGGGCGACTCGATGGCGATGCCGATCGGCTCGATGATCGAGAAGTTCCGCCCGCAGTTCGAGGAGTACATGGAGAGCCGGCGCGAGGTGGCCGCCTAGATGCCGCGCCCGTTCCATCGCGACATCACGTTCTCGATCGACGGCCGCGAGGTCACCGCGCCGGAGAACACGATCCTCGTCGACGCCGCCAAGTACGGCGACGTCGAGATCCCCGTCTTCTGTTACGAGCCCAAGCTCGGCCAGCCCGTGGGCGCGTGCCGCATGTGCCTCGTCGAGATCGAGGGCATCCCGAAGCTGCAGACGGCCTGCTCCACGCCGGTCAAGGATGGCATGGTCGTCCACACCCTGACCGACCGCGTCAAGGAGGCTCAGAACGCGGTCGTGGAGTTTCTGCTGATCAACCACCCGCTCGACTGCCCGGTCTGCGACAAGGGCGGCGAATGCCCGCTGCAGGACATCTCGTTCGGATGGGGCGCCGGCGTCTCGCGCTTCATCGAGCCCAAGCGCCATTTCGAGAAGCCGCTCTCGCTGTCGCCGCTGGTCGCGATCGACCGCGAGCGCTGCATCCTCTGCTACCGCTGCGTGCGCTTCAGCCAGGAGGTCGCCGAGGACTACCAGCTGGTCTTCGAGGAGCGCGGGGCGCACACATACGTCAGCACGTTCAACGGCCATCCCTACGTCGCCCCGTTCAGCGGCAACATCATCGAGCTGTGCCCGGTGGGCGCGCTGACGTCGAAGCCCTACCGCTTCCGCGCGCGCCCGTGGGACATCGAGCAGGCCGGCTCGGTGTGCACGCTGTGCCCGTCGCAGTGCAACGTCTCCTTCACGGTCCGCGACGACCGCGTGCTGCGCGTGCTCGCGCGCGACCACAAGGAGGTCGACGACGGCTGGCTGTGCGACAAGGGCCGCTTCGCCTACCAGGCGATCCATGCTGACGAACGGATCACGCGGCCGATGATCCGCGACGGCGGCGAGCTGCGCGAGGTCAGTTGGGACCGCGCGCTGGACGAGGCTGCCGCGGCGTTGGGGAGGGCGCGCGGCAAGGTCGCCGCCGTGGTCGGCGGCCAGACGAGCAACGAGGAGGGCCACCTCCTTTCGCACCTCGTGCGCGACGTGCTCGGGTCCTCCGACGTCGAGTCGCGCGTTGCGGGCGCGCCGTCGGCCGAGCTGCGCGTGGCGCTGGACCATCCCGACCTGCAGGCGACGGTGCCGGACATCGAGTTCGCCCACGCCGTCCTCGTCATCGATGCCGAGCCCGTCGACGACATGCCGATCATCGACCTGCGGATCCGCAAGGGCGTGCGCCGCAACCACGTCAAGCTCGGCGTCGCGACGAGCCGGCCGTCCTCGCTGGACCCGAACGCCTCCGCGGTCGCGCGCTTCGCGCCGGGCGCCGGCGAGGCGTTCCTCGCTGCGCTGAACGCTGCGCTCGGCGGCGGCGGGGTGCTCTCTGAGCTCGCCGAGGCCGCCGGGACGACCGAGCAGGCCGTGCGGGACGTCGCCGCGCTGTTCGACGCGACCGACCTGGTGATCCTCTACGGCGAGCGGCTGCTGAGCGGCCCGCGCGCCGACCAGACCGCACGGGCGCTGCTCAACGTCGCGGGCAAAAGCTTTGAGCGAGGCCGCGACGGCGCCGGCCTGATGGAGATCCCGGCGGGCACAAACAGCCGCGGCCTGCGCGAGGTCGGCTGTGTGAGCGATCGCTCCCCGGCCGAGATCGCCGAGGCGGCGGCCGGCGGCGACCTGACCGCGCTGTACCTGCTGCACACCGACCCGCTCGTCGATCTGGCGGGCGAGTGGGAGCCGGCGCTGGATCGCGCGACGACCGTCATCGCGCACTCGATGTTCCTGACGCCGGGCATCGCCGAGCACGCGACCATCGTGTTCCCGGCCGAATCCTGGGCCGAGCGCGAGGGGACGGTGACGCACCCCGACGGGCGGCTGCAGCGCCTGCGCGCGGGCATCGGCCGCCCCGGCGACGTGCGCGCCTGCTGGCAGACGCTGGCGGAGCTCAGCAAGCGTCTCGGCGCCGATATCAGCATCCTCACCGGCTCGATGGCGACCGCGCAGATGGCAGAGCACGTACCGATCTACGCCGGGATCACCCACGACGAGCTCGGCGGGCAAGGCGTGCGCTGGCAGGAGCGCGATGCAGCTTCCGCGTACCCCGGCGACGTCGACTTCGGGCCGTTCGGCCTGGAGGCGCCGCCGGTCCGGCCGCGGCCGAGCGGCTCCGAGCTGCAGTTCGC
This sequence comes from Actinomycetota bacterium, assembly GCA_005883905.1. GTDB lineage: Bacteria > Actinomycetota > Thermoleophilia > Solirubrobacterales > Solirubrobacteraceae > AC-49. Next base: position 23,965 of record VAYD01000193.1, on the reverse strand, counting down.
CACGTTCCGCTCGATCTGGGGCGGGCCGGAGGTCGCCGCGTCGCCGGCGCTGCAGTTCCTGCGCTCACGCCCGCGGGTGCTGCTGTCGCCCGCCGACGCGCAGCGCCTGGAGCTCTTCGACGGCCTGGCGGCAACGGTGGCGCCCGACGGGCGCGAGGCCGTGGAGGCCACCGTGCACGTGCGCGACGCGGTGCCGGAGGGCAGCGCGTTCCTCGAGAGCGACGTTGCGGGCGTGGTCGGGACCGCCGGCATCCGCAAGGCCGAGGCAGCAGTGGTGGTCTGATGCCGACGATCCTCGCCACCGTCA
>VAYD01000193.1:0-23553 GCA_005883905.1 Actinomycetota bacterium | reverse complement strand
CAGCACCGCTTCGGGCCCAACCGCGTCGGGCCGTTCGGGTTCGCCCAGCCCATGGCCGACATCCTCAAGCTGCTGACCAAGGAGCAGTTCCGGCCGAAGACCTCGATCGGCTGGCTGTTCGCGCTGGCGCCGATCATCTCGATCACGTGCGCGGTCGCGGTGTTCGCGGTCATCCCGTTCGGCCGCACGCAGGACATCTTCGGGACGCCCGTCGGGTTCTACGGCGTCGATGTCTCGATCGGGCTCCTCTATCTCTTGGCCTTCGGCGCGATCGCCTTCTACGGGGTCATGCTCGGCGGCTGGGCCAGCGGTTCGAAGTACTCGTTCCTGGGCTCGATGCGCGCCGCCGCGCAGCTGATCTCCTACGAGGTCGCCCAAGGGCTGGCGCTCGTGGGCGTCGTGATGACGGCCCAGACGATCAGCCTCACCGGCATCGTCGGCGCCCAGCAGGGCATGTGGTACATCGTCCCGCAGTTCGTCGGCTTCATCATCTTCCTGACGGCGTCGTTCGCGGAGTCCAATCGCGCGCCGTTCGACCTCGTCGAGGCCGACGCCGAGCTGGTCGGTGGCTACAACACCGAGTACGGCGGCGGGCGGTTCGCCAGCTACTACTTCGCCGAGTACCTCAACGTTGTCGTGATCTCGGGCGTTGTCACGACGATCTTCCTGGGCGGCTGGCTGATGCCGTTCGGGATCCACCCGCCCGGCTGGGTGGATCCGTTCGTGGTGCTCGGGAAGATGTCCATCTTCATCTTCTTCTTCATCTGGATCCGCGCGACGCTGCCGCGCCTGCGCTACGACCAGCTGATGAGCTTCGGCTGGAAGATCCTGCTGCCGCTGGCGACAGTGAACGCCCTGGTCACCGCGATCCTGGTGGTGAGCACGTGAGCCCAGCGCAGTGGCCACCGCCCGAGGGGGTCGTGCAGCCGATCAAGGGCCCGCAGGAGATCGGCGGGCCGAAGGGCGTCTACCGCGCGTTCGGCGAGACGCTGCGCGGCCTGAAGACGACGTTCGCGCGCATCCCCGAGGGCACGACGACCTACCAGTACCCCGAGGAGAAGGTGCCGGTGTACCCGCGTTTCCGCGGGCGCCACCGCCTGCACCGCTTCGAGGACACCGGGCTTGAGAAGTGCGTCGGGTGCTCGCTGTGTGCCGCCGCCTGCCCCGCGGACTGCATCCGCGTAGTCGCCGCCGAGAACACGCCGGACAACCGCGTGTCCGCCGGCGAGCGATATGCCGCGGTCTACGAGATCAACCTGAGCCGCTGCATCTTCTGCGGCTACTGCGAGGTCGCCTGCCCGTTCGACGCGATCACGATGGGCCACGACTACGAGATGAGCGACTACGACCGAGCCGATCTGATCTTCACGAAGGAGATGCTGTTGGCCGAGCCCCTGGAGCGCACGCCGCTGCGCGCCGAGGGCGAATAGCCTGCGGACCCGACCACATGGCGGAGGTTCTGTTCTTCATCGCCGGTATCGGCGTCATTGCGGGGGCCATCGGGGTCGTCCGTATCAACAACCCGTTCTACTGCGTGCTGGCGCTGGTATTCCACCTGCTGTCGCTGGCCGCGCTGTTCCTGCTGCTGCGTGCGCAGTTCGTCGCCGCAGCGCAGGTCGTGGTCTACGCCGGCGCGGTGATGGTGCTCTACGTCTTCGTCGTCGCCTACGTGGGCGGCGAGCAGATGCCGATGCGCCCGGCCGGCGGGCCGGTGCTGAACGTCGGCGCGATCGTCTTTGCCACCGCGCTGTTCGTCGAGCTCGTGATCGCGTTCCTGGGCTCGAGCCTGCAGGCGATCGACACCGAGGGGGCGCAGTACGACCCGGCCTTCGGCACGCCCGGCCAGATCGGCGAGCTGCTACTGACGAAGTTCCTGCTGCCCTTCGAGGTGGCGTCGTTCCTGCTGCTGATCGCGGCGGTCGGCGCGGTCGTCCTCGCACGCCGCCGCGGCGGGATCGCCGAGCCGGCGCAGGGCCAGCCGCTGGACCGCCCGCGCCCGTTGGGCACCGGCACGATGGCCGAGGCCGTCGGGATCCTGCTGCCGGAGGGCAGCGGCCTCAAGGAGGACGAACCCGAGCGCGAGAAGGGCGGCTGGTAGTGGACATCGCCTGGTTCCTCGTGGTGAGCGCGCTGGTGTTCTCGATCGGCGCCGGTGGCGTACTGATCCGCCGCAACCCGCTCGTGATCCTGCTGTGCCTCGAGCTGATGCTCAACGCGGCGAACCTCGCACTGCTCGCGTTCAGCCGCATGTGGGGCAACGGCGACGGGCAGATCTTCGCGATCGTGGTGATCGTCGTCGCCGCGTGTGAGGTCTGCATCGGGCTCGGCGTGGTCGTCGCGATGTACCGCCGGCGGCTGCCGGTCGACGTCGACGAGATGGCGGAGCTCAGCGGATGACGACGACCGGCTGGCTGATCGTCGGCTTCCCGCTCGCGGGCTGCATCCTCATCGGGCTGCTCTTCAACCGCCTCAGCGGGCGCGCCGCGGGCATCATCGGCACGCTCGCGATCGCGGCCTCGTTCCTCTGCTCGATCCTGACCTTCATCTCGCTGCAGGACCGCGCCGCGGGCCACAAGCAGGTCGTCACGTCGCTGTGGGACTACGCGGTCACCGCCGGGATCGACGCGAAGCTGTCGATCCTCATCGACCCGCTGAGCATCTTCATGGCGCTCGTCGTCAGCGGCGTGTCGATGCTGATCCACCTGTACTCGGTCGCCTACATGGCGTCGGACCGCGGGTACGTGCGCTTCTTCTCGTACCTGAACTTCTTCGTCTTCTCGATGCTGCTGCTCGTGATGGCGTCGAACTTCCTGATCCTGATCGTGGGCTGGGCGTTCGTCGGCGCTGCGAGCTATTTGCTGATCTCCTTCTGGTACCGGCGCACCACGGCGACCACGGCGGGGATCAAGGCCTTCGTCATCAACGTGGTCGGCGACGTCGGCCTGGTGCTCGGGACGTTCTTCATCTTCAAGCAGTCGGGCACGCTGGACTTCCTCGGGACGTTCGCTCAGGCGGGCAAGATCTCGGGCGCCGACCTGACCGCGGGCTGCATCCTGCTGCTGGTCGGCGCGTTCGCGAAGTCAGCTCAGGTCCCGCTGCACACGTGGCTCCCGGACGCGATGGAAGGCCCGACACCGGTCTCCGCGCTGATCCACGCCGCGACGATGGTGACCGCCGGCGTGTACCTGATCGCGCGCATGTGGCCGCTGTTCGAGCAGGCTCCGGAGGCGGCCGACGTCGGCATGATCGTCGGCTTGGCGACGCTGCTGATCGCGGCGACGACGGCCCTCGCGCAGACCGACCTCAAGCGCGTCATCGCCTACTCGACGATGTCGCAGATCGGCTACATGATCATGGGCGTCTCGGCGGGCGCCTACGCCGCCGGCCTGTTCCACCTGATGACGCACGCCTTCTTCAAGGCGCTGCTCTTCATGGCGGCGGGCTCGGTGATTGCTGCGATGGCCGGCGAGCAGAACCTCGACAAGATGGGCGGCTTCCGCCGCGCGATGCCGTTCACGTTCGGGTGCTTCGTGATCGGCGGCCTGGCACTGGCCGGCATCCCGCCGTTCTCGGGCTTCTGGTCCAAAGACGAGATCATCAGCCTTGTCGCCGAGCGCGGCGGCTGGCACTGGATCCTGTTCGCGGGTGCCTACGTCGGCTCGTTCCTGACGGCCGTCTACACGTGGCGGATGATCTTCCGGGCGTTCTGGGGCGATCCCGTGCCCGAGGCGGTCGAGCTCGAGGGCGGCCACCTGCACCACGCCGAGGTCCACCGCAACCCCGCCAGCGGCGAGGAAGAGGACACCGGCGTCGGCTTCCCCGGCCCGGACCACCACATCGCCGAGCGCGAGTTCCCGATGCGCGCCGCGATGGCTGCGCTCGCGGTGCTGGCGACGGTCGGCGGCTTCCTGCAGATCCCGTTCGGCGCGGTCAACGCGATCGACAACTTCCTCGAGCCCACGTTCGCGGGCTCGAAGTACTACAGCTCGCTGAGCCCGAGCGACGGCTTCACGCTGCTCGGCCTCGTGATCGGCGCGTCCCTCGGGCTCGCCGGCATCGCGGTCGCCTACCGCGTGTGGGTGCAGCGCCCCGGCACCGCCGCGCGGGTACGCGAGCGTTTGCCGTTCCTGTATCGCCTGTTCCTGAACAAGTGGTACTTCGACGAGACGATCGACGTCCTGGTCGTCCGCCCCTGGGCCGCGTTCGGGCGCTTCGGACAGGCGACGTTCGAGCGCGTGTTCGTCGACGGCGTGCTCGTCGACGGCACGACCGGTCTCGTGCGCGCGGGCAGCGCCGCGGTGCGCGCGATCCAGTCGGGCTTCCTGCGCGTCTACGCGGCCTTCGTCCTGCTCGGCCTCGCCGGGCTTGCCCTCTACTTCCTGATCCAGGCGAGCTGACGTGCATCTCTCCCTGCTCATCTGGCTCCCCGCTGCCGCCGCCCTGTTCGGTGCGCTGTTGCCCGGCCGCGCCGCGCGTGCCGGGGCGGTCAGCGGCTCGCTCGTCACGTTGGGCCTGTCGATCGCGGTGCTCGTCCAGTTCAAGACCGGCGGAGGGCTGCAATTCATCACCGACGAGACGTGGATCTCCGAGCTCGGGATCCACTACAAGCTCGGCGTCGACGGGCTGAACCTGTTCTTCATCCTGCTGGCGACGCTCCTGTTCGCGGCGACGATGGTCTGGGCCGCGCTGCAGACGTGGGAGCGCGAGTCGACGTTCTTCCTCTGGCTCGGGATTGCCGAGAGCGCGGTGATCGGCGCGCTGACCGCGCAGGACCTCGCGCTGTTCGTCGCATTCTTCGACCTGATGCTGATTCCGTTCTACTTCCTGACGGGTCAGTGGGGCATCGGGCCCAACCGGGTCGCCGGCGTCACGAAGCTCGTGATCTACACACTGGTCGGCTCGCTGCTGATGCTCGCCGCCGCGGTGGCGACGGCGGTGCTCGCTGCCAACGGCGACCACCTGAACTTCACGTTCAGCTTCCTCGCCGACCATCGGCTGGCCAACGGCTCCCAGAACTGGATCTTCCTGTTCTTCGCTGCGGCGTTCCTCGTGAAGATGCCGCTGTTCCCGCTGCACGGCTGGATGCCCGACGGCTACCGCGCGATGCCGATGCCGGTGCTGGCTGTCTTCTCGGGCGTGCTGTCGAAGGTCGCGGCCTACGGCTTCCTGCGGATCGCGCTGCCGCTGTTCCCGCACGGGTCCGTGCACTACCAGGAGCTGATGCTTCTGATCGCGCTGGCGTCGATCCTCTACGGGTCGGCGATGGCGTTCACGACGACCAACGCGCGGCTGATCCTCGGGTACTCGTCGGTCGCCCAGATGGGCTTCATCGTGCTCGGGATCTTCGCCCTGCGTGCGCAGGGCGCGCAGGGCGCCGTGCTGCAGTCGGTGAACCACGGGCTGGTCGTCGCGCCGGCGTTCTTCATCGTCGCGCTGCTGGCCGCTCGCGCCGGCGGCTCCGAGGACGTGCGCGACATGGGCGGCCTTGCGTTCCGGGCACCGGTGCTCGCGTCGCTGTTCCTGATCGTCGCGCTGGCGACCCTCGCGATGCCCGGCTCGTCGAACTTCGTCGGCGAGTTCCTGATCCTGCTGGGCGTCTTCAACTCCAAGATCGTCATCGCGATCGTGGCGTTCACGGGCGTCGCGCTGGCGAGCGTCTACACGCTGCGACTGTTCATCCGCGCGATGCACAACCGCGTCGCACCAGGCGACGAGTCGCGGGAGATGACGCTCGCCGACGGGGTCATCCTCGTGCCGCTCGTGGCGGTGATCCTGTTCCTCGCGGTCTATCCGCAGTTCGTGTTGAAGCGCACCAGCCGGGAGACGACGTCGGCCGCGCAGGCCGCGGCGGCGGTGGTCCGATGATGCTCGCGGTCGCCAAGGCCCCACACATGGACTGGAGCGCGCTGTCGCCGCTTGTCGCACTGTTCGGCGGGGCGACGCTCGTGCTGATGCTGGGCCTGCTGCGGCCGCGGTTCGTGCGCCATACGCTGGTGCCGCTGACCGCAATCGCGTCGCTGGGCGCCGCGATCGGGCTGGCCATCTGGCAGTGGGACCGAAAGGCCGATCTGGTCTCCGCGGCGCTGCGGATCGACGGCCTCGCGCTCGTCTTGATGATCCTGATCTTCAGCGCCGGCATCGCGACGGTGCTGCTGTCCTGGCGCGCTGCGGCCCCGGTCGAGGCGGCGCATGGCGAGTACTTCGCGCTCCTGCTCACCTCGATCGCCGGCATGGCGCTGCTGGTCGAGGCGCAGAACACGATCACGCTGTTCGTCGCGTTCGAGCTGCTCTCGATCCCGCTCTACGTCCTGTGCGCGACCGAGATGCGACGTACGACGTCGTTGGAGTCCGGGCTCAAGTATCTGATCGTCGGCTCGGTCGGGTCGGCGACGCTCGTCTACGGCTTGGCGATGCTCTACGGCGCGACCGGCGCGACCGATTTCGCCGCGATCGCCAAGGGTGCCGCGGGCGGGATCGGGACCGACGTGCTGTTCCTGACGGGCATCGCCCTGGCGCTCACAGGGTTGGCGTTCAAGGCGAGCGTCGCACCGTTCCACCAGTGGACGCCGGACGTGTACGAGGGCGCGCCGACGCCCGTGACCGCGTTCATGGCGGTGGCGACGAAGGCCGCCGCGTTCGGGGCGATCCTGCGCCTGTTCGATGTCGCGCTGGTCGACTCGGCGGGCGACTGGGCCCCGGCGATGGCAGCGCTCGCGGCGATCACGATCGTGGTCGGCAACGTGGGCGCCCTGACACAGACGTCTTTGAAGCGGCTGCTCGCGTGGTCCTCGGTTGCCCAGGCCGGCTACATCCTGGCCGGGGTCGTCGTGTCGAGCTCGCTCGGCAGCAAGGCGACGCTCTTCTACCTCGCGGTCTACCTGGGGATGAACCTCGCCGCGTTCGCGGTGATCATCGCGCGCGAGCGCGAGACGGGCCTGGGCGACCACATCGATTCGGTGGCGGGGCTCGGCACGTCGCGGCCGATCCTCGCCTGGCCCATGACGCTGGCGATGCTCTCGCTGGCCGGCATCCCTGCCACCGCGGGCTTCATCGGCAAGATCTACTTGATCGACGCCACCGTCGACGGCGGCTACACCTGGCTGGGCGTCTTCATCGTGGTGGGCTCCATGCTCTCGCTGGCCTACTACCTGCGCGTGATCGCGGCCATGTGGATGCGGCCCGCCGTCGGCACCGAGCTGACGCCGGCGGCCGCAGGCGTCGGTGGCCGGCCGGCGCTCGCCGGCGGCGCCGCGAGCGACCCGCTCGATCCGACCGTCGCCGCGAGCGAGGGGACGCGCCGCGCCGAGCCCGAGGTCGTCTTCGTCGCCGTGCTCTTCGGCGCCGCGACGCTGGTGGGCGGCATCGTCCCGTCGCCGCTCTTCAACCTCATCAATCACGCCGGCGGCGCGCTGGGCATCTTCTGAGCGTCGCGTCGTCGGCGACCGCTCCTTCGACGTCGTCGCCGCCCACGCCCACGGCATCCGCGCCATCGGCGTGCTCTGGGGCATCGGCTCGGAGTCCGAGCTCCGCGACGCGGGCGCCGACGCGATCGCCCGTTCGCCCGCGGAGCTCGTGGCGCTGCTGGCGTAACAACCGGGGTCAGGTCTTTCATTGCCGCATGTGGCAAAGAAAGACCTGACCCCTTTGTCGCGGCGCGGGTAGGACGAGCCCATGAGCGAGCAGCGTGAACCCGACCACACCGAGGACCCGCGGCGCCAGGACGTCGGCGACGGCTATCCCGAGGTCCAGCCCGAGGGCGCCGATCCGACCGACGACGACGAGACGTCAGACGACGAGTAACCGCCCGCAGCGAGCGGAGTACTTCGTGCCGTAACGCACAATCCGTTGTATGCACCAAGGAGGCATGCGATGGAGTTCATCAAGCGATTCGAGCCGCTGTGGCTCGCGCTCGTCGTGATCGGCGGTTTGAACTGGGCGCTCATCGGCCTGTTCGACCGCAACGTCCTGTCCGACATCTTCGGCAGCGGGACCGCGACGGACGTCGTCTACACGGTGATCGGCTTCGCGGCGCTGATGCTGGTGCCTGCGCTCATGGAGCGCTCGCAGCTCAACAGCCACATGCCGCGGACGCGCAAGGCCTGACCTGAACGCCGGCCGGCCGGCTCGTCACGCAGCGCTCTCCTCGCGGACAGCGTCGATCAGCGCTGCGATGTCGGGCCGGCAGCCGCCGCAGCCCGTCGAGGCGCGGGTGTGCTCCGCGACCTGCTCGACCGTCTGCAGCGCGCGGTCGCGGATCGCGTGGGCGATCTCGCCGCGCGTGACGCCCTGGCACGAGCAGAGGTTCGCGTCCTCGGGGCCGGGATCCGCCGGCGGCGCGTCGAGCCCTCCGAACAGCGATGCGGGCACCTCGTCCCGGTCGCGCAGCAGCTCGCGCAGCGGCCGCGCGTCGCGCAGGTCGCCGAGCAGGATCGCGCCGGCGAGGCGGCCGTCCTCGCCGATCAGCAGCCGCCGGTAGCGCCGCAGTCGCGAGTCCAGCGACAGCACCTCCTCGTCGCGATCGAGCGCGTTCACGCGCCCGCAGCAGAACAGCTCGATTCCGGCGACCTTCAGCGTGGTCGCGGGCGACGCGCCCAGGAACGCCGCCGGAACGCCCGCCAGCGAGGCGCCGAGCGCGCGCGCCTGCTCGAGCAGCGGCGACCAGAGCCCGTAGGTCATGCCGCGGTGCTCCGCGCACTCCCCCACCGCGCGAACGCCCGCAGCGCTGGTGCGCAGCTCGTCGTCGACGAGGACGCCGCGCCCGGTCTCGAGCCCCGACGTCCGCGCGAGATCGGCGTCGGGGACGATTCCCGCGGCGATCACCACGAGCTCGGCCGGGAGCTCCTCGCCGCCCTCCAGCACGACGTGCGACGCCCGGCCGTCGCCCGCGATCGCCTCCGTGCGCGCGGTCGTCCGCACGCGGATCCGCAAGTCGCGCAGCGCGCGCTCGAGCAGCGTCGCCGCCGGCGCGTCGAGCTGCTGCTCCATCAGGCGGTCGGCAAGATGCACGACCGTCGTGTGGCAGCCGCGCTCGCGCAGTGCGCGCGCAGCCTCGAGCCCGAGCAGCCCGCCGCCGATCACGACGGCGCGCCGCGCCTGCGCCGCCGCCGCTGTGATCGCACGGACGTCCGCGCGCGTGCGGAACACATGCACGCCATCGAGCTCCGCACCCGGGACGGGCGGCACGAACGGCCGCGATCCCGTCGCCAGCACGAGCTCGTCGTAGCCGATGACCTCCCCGTCGGCGAGCTCGACTGTCCGCGCCGCCGGGTCCACGAGCCGCGCCGGCACGCCGAGCCGCAACGTCACGCCCCGCTTCGCGAACCAGTCCGGGTGGCGCAGCGGGAGCTCCTGGTCCGCGACCGCGCCCGCCAGCACCTGTGACAGCAGCACCCGGTTGTACGGCGGGTCGGGCTCGGCGCCGACGATCGTGACGTCCCATCGCGCGTCGCCGACGTGCTCGAGCAGCGACTCGACCGCCGCCATGCCCGCCATCCCGCCGCCGACGACGACCAGCCGCCGCGCCGACGCTGGGGGCGGGCCGATGTGGTGGTGGCGAACCGCGGCGACGGGTTCGATTCGGACCGCGCTGGCCTTCAGCTCCGCCTGCTTGCTCGTCGGGTCGATCGCGCGCGCCACCACGCCGTTGAGCGCGCCTGCGGCCGGCTCGAGGTGCAGCGCGCCCCAGTGAAACGGCGCGAACGCCACGCCCTCGGGCACGGCGTCGCTGACCCGGGCGCGCACCTGCGCGCGGCCGCGGCGCGAGCGCACGAGCACCTTCTCGCCGTCGCGGACGCCCGCTCGCTCGGCGTCGGCGGCGTGCAGCTCGACGAACGGCTCGCGCTCGGCGGCGAGCAGCGAATTCGACTTGCCGGTGCGCGTCATCGTGTGCCACTGGTGCGCCACCCGCCCGGTCGTCAGGACCAGCGGGTAGTCGCCGTCGGGCGCGTCGGCGGGCTCGGCGTGCGGGGTCGGAGCCATGCGCGCCCGGGCATCCGCGGTCGGGAAGCGCCGGCTCGCGTACAGCCGCTCGGTCCCGTCGTGGTCGCAGCCGTCGAGCCCGCGGGCCGGGACCGGCCACTGCAGCGGCCCCTCGCGCAGCAGGCGCTCGTGCGAGAGCCCGGTCTGGTCGCACAGCCGCCCCTCGGTGGCGCGCACGTACTCGGCGTGCACCGCCGCTGCCGACGACCAGCCGAACTGGCTCGCGTGGCCGAGCCCGCGGCCGACGCGGGCGAAGATCTCCCAGTCCGGGAGCGCCTGCCCCGGCGGGTCGACCGCGCGGCGCATCAGCGAGACGCGGCGCTCGGAGTTCGTCTGGGTGCCGTCCTTCTCGCCCCACTGCGCGGCCGGAAGGACGACGTGAGCGAGCGCGCTCGTCTCGGTCGGGTGGTAGGCGTCCTGCACGATCACGAGCTCCGCCCGCCGCAGCGCGGCGGCGAACCGCGCGGCGTCGGGCTGCGAGACGACCGGGTTCGTGGCCACGATCCAGACGACCTTCACGCGCCCCGGCGCGCCCGCGGGCACGTCCCGCGGGCGGCGCATCTCGGCGCGGTGGTCGGGATCGGTGACCGACCGGTAGCCGGGCAGCAGATGTGCGAGTCCGCCGGACTCGCGCCCGCCCATCGCGTTCGGCTGGCCGGTCAGGGACAGCGGGCCGGTGCCCGGGCGCCCGAGGTTGCCGGTCGCGAGGCAGAGGTTGATCAGCGCGCGGTTCTTGAGCGTCCCGACAGTGGACTGGTTGGCGCCCATCGACCACAGCGTCATCGCGCGCCGCGCCGACCCGAACGCCCGCGCCGCCGCAACGATCTGCTCGGCCGGCACGCGGGTCGCGTCGGCGGCCCGGCCGGGCGTCCACTCCGCGGCCGCAGCGAGCGCCTCGAGCGCGCCGCTGGTGTGGCGCTCCATGAACACGCGATCGACGAGCTCCTCGTCGTCGAGCACGGCGAGCATCGCGCTCAGCAGCGGCAGGTCTGCGCCCGGGCGGACCTGCAGGTGCAGGTTCGCGGCGGCGGCCGTCGGCGTCTCGCGCGGGTCGACCACGGTGACGCGCGCGCCCTCTGCCTGGCGGCGGCGGATCCGCGACCACACGATCGGGTGGCACGCGGACATGTTCGACCCGAGCACAAGGAAGTGGTCGGCCTGCTCGATGTCCGCGTACGACGGCGGCGGCCCGTCGGACCCGAACGCGCCCGTGTAGCCCGCAACCGCGCTCGACATGCACAGGCGCGAGTTCGAGTCGACGTTGTTGGTGCCGAGGAAGCCCTTGGCGAGCTTCGTCGCCGCGTAGTAGTCCTCGGTCAGCAGCTGCCCCGAGAGATACAACGCGATCGCGTCCGGCCCGTCGCGCGCGCTGACCGCGCGCAGCCTGCGGGCGAGCTCGCCGGCGGTCTGACGCCACGTCCGCGCGCGCCAGCGCGCGTCGAGCGAGTCACGCCACAGCGGCTCGGTCGCCCGGTCGGGCGCGGTGAGCGCCTCGGGCAGCGCGAGCGGCTTGCGGCACGTCGCGCCGCGGTTGACCGGGTGCAGCGGGTCGCCGCGCACGGCGCTGACGCGGCCGCCGCTGACCTCGGCGATCAGCCCACAACCCGTCCCGCAGTACGGGCAGCCGGTCCGCACGCTGCGCTTCACGTCAGGTGCACCCACAGCTCGCCGTCGCGCTCCTCCACGTCGTGGACCGCGACGACGTCGTCGCCGCCGTCCTGCTCGCCCGTGACGAGATCGAAGCGGCGGCCGTGCAGCGGGCAGGTGACGCAGCGCTCGGCGACGAGGCCGTCACCGAGCGGGCCGCCGCGGTGCGGGCAGACGGCGTCGATCGCCGCCCAGCCATCGGGCAGCCGGAACACCGCGACGCGGCGCGCGTCGACGGTGACGCTGCGGCCTTCGAGCAGTGGCACGTCGCCGACGGCGCCGACGCGGACCCACGTATCGATCGTGACGCTCACCTTGCGCCGTCCAGCTCGGCGAACTGGCGCGGGTGCACGGGCGCGTCGCGCTCGCGCCACGGGTCCGGGTCAGAGGCGGCCTTGGCGATCCGGTAGCGCTCGATGAGCGCCGCCTGCTCCGCCGGGTCCAGCACCGCCTCACGCACGCCGTCGATGCCGACGCGCTGGAGGTAGGCATACGTGCGCTCAAGGTGCTCGGCGCGCTCGCGGTAGTGCTGCAGGAACGCAAGCGCGATCCGGATGGCCTCGTCGGACGACGCCACCGACGCGAGCAGGTCCCCCTTGCGGACCGTCCCGCCGGCGGCGCCGCCGACGTAGATCTCCCATCCGCCGTCGACCGCGACCAGGCCGATGTCCTTGACGTAGGACTCGGCGCAGTTGCGAGGACAGCCCGACACCGCCGACTTCACCTTGTGCGGTGTGTGGAGACCCTCCATCGCGCGCTCGAGCTCGATGCCGACGGCGATCGCGTCGCCGAGCCCGAAGCGGCAGAAGTCCGTGCCGACGCACGTCTTCACCGTCCGCACCGCCTTCGCGTAGGCGTGGCCGGACGGCATCCCGAGGTCCTCCCAGATCGCCGGCAGCTGCTCCTTGCGCGCGCCGAGCAGGTCGATCCGCTGGCCGCCGGTGATCTTCACCATCGGCAGCTCGTACCTGTCGGCGACGTCGGCGATCCGCCGCAGCTCGTCGGGCGTCACGACGCCGCCGCGGATCCGCGGCACCACGCTGAACGTGCCGTCGTTCTGGATGTTCGCGTGGACGCGATCGTTGATGAAGCGCGCGTGGCGCTCCTCGCGGAAGCGCCCGGCCTGCAGCTCGGAGACGAGATACGCGAGTCCTGGCTTGCAGGCGCCGCAGTCGCGCCCGGCGCCGCACGCCTCCGCGACCTCGCCGACCGACGTGAGCTCCTGCTCGCGCACGAGCTGCGCGACCTGCTCGCGCGTCAGCCGCCGGCACGGGCAGAGGTACGCGGGCTCCTCGGCGGCGCCGTCGCGCTCGAGCTTGAGCAGCTCGCTCACCACCGGCTTGCACGACCCGCAGCCCGCACCCGCGCGCGTGACCGAGACCACCTCCTGCGTCGAGCCGAGGGGTCCCTCGCGGATCGCCTCCACGATCGCGCCCTTGCAGACGCCGTTGCAGTTGCAGACCTGCGCGCTGTCGGGAAGCTCGGCGGCGGTCGCCTGCGAGGCTTCGGCCAGCAGCGCGAGGGGGTCGTCCGTCTCGCGCGCCGTGCGCACCGCGTCGATCAGGAGCTCCGCGCCGCGCGCGTCGCCCAGCAGCACCGCGCCGATCACGCGGCCGTCCGGGTCGGCGACGAGCTTGCGATAGCTGTCGCCCGCAGCGTCGACGACCTCGCGCGGGCCCTCGGCGGCGCCGGCCGTGACGAGGTCGATCCCCATCACCTTCAGCTTCGCGGTCGGGATCGAGCCCGCGTAGGCGCAGGGCGACCCGGCCAGCGTCTGCGCCGCCACCTGCGCTTGGTCGTGGATCGGCGCGACGATGCCGTGCACGACGCCGCGGTGCTCGGCGCACTCGCCGACCGCCAGCACCTTCGGGTGCGACGTCACGAGCCGGTCGTCCACGACGACGCCGCGCGCGACCTCTAGGCCCGCGGCCCGGGCGAGCTCGACGTGCGGGCGCACGCCGACCGCGACGACGACGAGGTCGCACTCGAGCTCGCTGCCGTCGTCGAAGACGAGCCCTGTCGGCGTGATCGCCCGCGACGCGTGCGTCAGCCGGACGTCCACGCCGAGCCGCTCGATCGCCGGCGCCAGCAGCGCGGCCGCCGGCCCGTCGAGCTGGCGCTCCATCAACCGATCGACGAGATGCACGACCGTCGTCGGGCACCCGAGCTTCGCCAGCGCATGCGCCGCCTCGAGCCCGAGCAGCCCGCCGCCGATCACCGCTGCCCGCCGCGCGCCCGCAGCCGCTGCACGGATCGCGTCGCAGTCGGCAGGATCGCGAAACACGTGAGCGCCGCCACCGCCATCCAGCGGCGGCACGAGCGGGTCCGACCCGGTGCAGAGAACCGCATGGTCGAACACGACGTCGGTTCCGTCGGCGAGCGCCGCTCGGCCGAGCTCCGGATCGAGCTCGGTCACGCGCACGCCCGTGAGCACGCGCACCCCTGCGTCCTCGTACCACGTGTCCGGGCGCAGCCGCAGCGCCTCGACGTCGCCACCCTCCGGCGCCAGCAGCGACCCGAGCCGCACGCGGTCGTAGGGCCGGTGCGGCTCGCCGCAGACGAGCGTGATCGACACGTCCGGGTCACGGTCGCGGACGGCCTCGCAGACCGCCTGGCCCGCGATGCCGCCCCCCACGACCAGGATGCCGGGCCGCGCGTACATCAGACGGCGGCCGAGGCCAGGCTCGGGATGCGCGTCGTCGCGACCGAGCGCCGCACGTAGCAGAACCAGGTCAGCGCGCCGAGCGCCACATAGGCGCCGAGGAACACCCACAGCGCCGGGATCGACCAGCCGGCGTGCGCGTGGGCGATCGCCGCCTTCTGCGCCGGCAGCGTCGCGGCCTTCATCTCGACCACGGTCGAGAGGCTCGCCTGGCGGAACGCCACCTGGATCAGGAACCCGCCAAACGCGCCGACCGCGCCGCAGATCCCGATCGCGGCCGCCGCGCGCCGCTTGTAGTCGACCAGCGTCGCGTTCGCGTCGCGCCGGCCGAGCTCGGCGAAGATCGCGGGGATCATCCGGTAGGTCGACCCGTTCCCCATCCCGGAGAACAGGAAGATCACCATGTACGCGGCGAAGAACAGCGCGAAGCTGTGGCGGTTGACGCCGGCGATCGCCAGCGCCGTGAACGCGCCCATGCCGGCGAAGCAGGCGAGCGTCACGCGCGCGCCGCCCACCCTGTCCGACAGCCAGCCGCCGAGCGGCCGAGCGAGCGACCCGACGAGCGCGCCCACGAAGCCGAGGCCCGCGAGGTACGTCGCGATGAACGGGTGGCCGGCCAGGAACTCCGGGAACGTGTTCTTGATGACGAGCGGCAGGGCGAACGCGTAGCCGATGAACGACCCGAACGTGCCGATGTACAGCAGCGACATCACCCACGTCTGGCCGTGGCGCAGTGCCTTCGTGTACGACGCGGTGTCGGCCTTCGCGTCGCTGATGCTGTCCATGTAGCGCCACGCGCAGAACGCCGCGGCCACGATGAACGGCATCCACATCAGGCCCGCGTAGGCGAGGTGGACCTCGTGCACCGGCAGCTTCACGGCGGCCGCCGGGACGCCGATGATGATCACGAGCGGCACCAGCAGCTGCGCGACCGCCACGCCGAGGTTGCCGCCCGCCGCGTTGATCCCGAGCGCCGCGCCCTGCCGGCCCTCGGGGAAGAAGAACGAGATGTTCGCCATCGACGACGAGAAGTTCCCGCCGCCGAAGCCCGCCGTCGCGGCGCACGCCAGCAGGACCGCGAACTGCGTGTCGTGATTCAGGCCGGCGAGCCAGCCGCTCGGCACGACGACCGCGAGCGCCAGGCACGGGATGAACAGCAGGATCCGCAGCGCCGAGCCGATCAGGTTCGGCACCGCCGTCAGCCAGAACTGCTCGGGCAGCGACAGCGTGATCCCGACGTTGCCGAGATTGATCACCACGATCGTCCAGAGCACCCAGACGCTGAACCCGACGTGCTCGGCGAAGACCGAGAGCCACAGGTTCCTGCGGGCGATCCGCCGCCCCTTTCGCTCCCAGAAGTCGGGGTCTTCCGGTGTCCAGTCGTCGATCCAAGTCCTCATGGCCGGGCAAGCTAGGACCGGCCGTCGAGGCGCTGTACCGACATCCGGTCGAAAGCTTCCCGACCAACTGGCTCCTCGCGGTCGAAACCGAACCGGGCGGTTCAGGAACAGACTGCCGCGATGGCCCGCCCGCGCGCCCGGATCGACACTGCCGCGCTCGCCGACGCGTTCGCGCCCGACGGGCTGCACGGGACCTCGTCGGCTGCTCTGGCCGCCGCGACCGGCATCGCCAAGCCGACGCTGTATGTCCACGGCGAGTCCAAGGAGGCGCTGTTCCTGCGCGCGGTCGAAGCCGAGGTCGAGCGCGTGCTCACCCGCCTGCACGCCGCCGAGGTCGCCACTGCCGGCCAGCCCGCGCGCCGCCGGGCGGCCGCCGCCGCGCACGCGCTGCTCGACCACGCCGCGGCGCGCCCGCTCGGCGCACGGCTCCTCAACCGTACGGCCGGCCATGCGACCTCCGCGGTCGCGGCCGCGGTGGACGCCGCGTTGCGCCGGGTCCCGGATCACATCGAAGCCGGCCTGCGGCGAGACCTCGAGGCCGACGGCCTCGATCCGGCGCTCGCGCCGTTCATCGCGCGCGCGCTCCACGGCGCGGCGGCGGCCGTCGGCGACGTCCGCGCGGGCGAGCGACGGCCGGCCCGCGCGGCGCTCGCATCGATCGCCGCGGCGTTCGTTCCCGAGCCGGCGGCGCCTGTGGCGGCCGAGTGGCCGTCCGCGTGACGGCTGCGTCCGACAGAATGCGCGGCCATGCGCATCTCCGCCAAGGCCGACTACGCCGTGCGAGCAGCGACCGAGCTCGCCAGCGCCAAGGAGGGGCCGACCAAGGGAGATGCCATCGCGCGGGCGCAGGACATCCCGCTGCGCTTCCTCGAGAACATCCTCGGCGACATGCGCCAGGCGGGACTCGTGCGCAGCCAGCGCGGCGCCGAGGGCGGCTACTGGCTCGCCAAGCCGGCCAAGGAGATCACCGTCGCCGACATCATCCGTGCGGTCGAGGGACCGCTCGCCGCCGTCCGCGGCGAGGCGCCGGAGGACATCCACTTCACCGGGTCGGCCGAGTCCCTTGGCCGCCTGTGGGTCGCCGTTCGCGCCAGCCTCAGAGGCGTGCTCGAGAACGTGACGCTCGCCGACCTCGTCGACGGCAAGCTGCCCGCGCGCGTCGACAAGCTCGCCGACGACCCCGAGGCCTGGGTCAGGCGCTGAGCGACGTCTCGGCGCTGAGCGGCGTGCGCCGCAGGCGTCCCTCGTCGGTCACCTCGTAGGCGCCCATCGAGTGCAGCGGCGGCGAGTAGACGTGGATCGTCACCGCCGGCTCGCCCTCGACATGCGTCACGCGGTGGATGTCCGCCGGCTCGAAGCTGAACGACTCGCCCGCGTGCACGACGCGCGTGCTCGGCGGGCCGCCGACGACCAGGCGGTCCTCGCGGACCGCGCCGCTGACGACCATCACGTGCCCGCCCGAGCGGTCGTGGTCGTGGAATCCCGTGTCGTGGCCCTCCTCCCAGTGGATGAGCCAGACCTCGTGGTCGGCCGTGAGCAGCAGCCGCTCGCTGTAGCGGTCGGGAAGCTCGCTCATGCCTCGATCCTCGTTCTGCCGCCGACCGTGCGGACATGGACGATGTCGCCGTCGGCCAGCTCGAGCTCGTCGGCCTCGGACTTGGTGAGCTGGACGCTGGCCTCGCCCCCGTCGGCCAGGGCGAGCTCGACGCGCACCTCGAAGCCGAGGTGCACGACGCGCGTGATCTGTGCCTCGGACGAGCCGGGCTCGGGCAGCGGCGCGATCTTGACGTCGTGCGGGCGGACGAGCTCGGCGCCGAGCCGCGTGACCGGCCCGAGGAAGCTCATGACGAAGTCGTTGGCCGGGCGCTCGTAGAGGTCGCGCGGCCCACCGACCTGCTCGATGCGGCCGTCGTTCATCACCGCGATCACGTCGGCGACCTCCATCGCCTCCTCCTGGTCGTGCGTGACGAGCACGGTGGTCACGTGCACCTCGTCGTGCAGGCGCCGCAGCCACGAGCGCAGCTCGGCGCGCACGTTCGCGTCCAGCGCGCCGAACGGCTCGTCGAGCAGCAGCACGCTCGGCTCGACGGCGAGCGCGCGCGCCAGCGCCATCCGCTGGCGCTGGCCGCCGCTGAGCTGCGACGGGTAGCGCTTCGCGTAGCCCGCGAGCCCGACGATCCCGAGCAGCTCGTTCACGCGCTCGTCGCGCGCACGGTCATGTGCTTGAACGCGGCGTAGTGCTGGAAGACGAACCCGATGCCGCGCTTCTGCGGCGGCAGCGCCGTGGCGTCGACGTCGTCGATGACGACGCTGCCGGCGTCGGGGACCTCGAGCCCCGCGATGACGCGCAGCAGCGTCGACTTGCCGGAGCCCGACGGGCCCAGCAGCGCGGTGAGCGACCCGGACGGGATCTCCAGCGAGACGTCGTGGAGCGCCTCGAAGTCCCCGAAGGACTTGGTTATGTGCTGCGCGGTGATCAAGTCGTTGGCTCCTTGCGCGGCTTGATGAGCGTCATCGCGCCCAGGGTGACCAGCGCGATGACGACGAGCAACAGCGACGCCGCATAGGCGCCCGACACGTCGAAGTTCCCGTAGCGCTTCTCGACGAGCAGCGTGAGCGTCTCGGTCTGGCCGGCGATCTTGCCGGACACCACCGACACCGCGCCGAACTCGCCGATCGCGCGGGCCATCGACAGCACCACGCCGTAGGCGATGCCCCAGCGGATCGCCGGCAGCGTGATCCGCGTGAAGATCTGGCGCGGGCTGGCGCCGAGCGTCGCGGCGGCCTGCTCCTGCTCGTCGCCGACCTCGCGCAGGACGGGCTCGACCTCGCGCACGACGAACGGCAGCGAGACGAAGATCGTCGCGAGCACCATCCCGGGCACCGCGAAGATGATCTGGACGCCGTGGTCGACGAACCACGAGCCCAGCCAGCCGCCGCTTCCGTAGACGAGGATCAGCGACAGGCCGATCACGATCGGCGAGACCGCGAACGGGATGTCGATGATCGCCTCGATCAGCCACTTGCCGCGGAAGTCGCCGCGCACGAGGGCCAGGGCGGCGATCACGCCGAAGAGCGTGTTCAGCGGCACCGCGATCAGCGCGATCTCGATCGTCAGCCAGAAGGCATGGATGGCGGCCGGCGTCGTGATCGAGTCCCAGAACTGGGTCCAGCCGTGCTCGAACGTGCGGTAGAAGATCAGGCCGACCGGGACCGCCAGCAGCGCGGCGAGGTAGACGAGCGCGACGAGGCGCATCCCGATCTGGGTGCGGCGCTCAACTCTCATGCCGCGACCACCACGCGCCGAGCCCGCGGATCCCGATCAGGATGATCACGGAGAGCAGGAGCAGGACCACCGACACCGCAGCGGCGCCCGTCGTGTTGTCGGACTCGATCTGCCCGAAGATGAAGACGGACGCGACCTGCGTCTTGAAGGGGATGTTCCCGCTGATCAGCACGATCGAGCCGAACTCCCCGACCGCGCGGGCGAAGCCGAGCGCCGCGCCGGCGACGATCGCCGGCATCAGGCTCGGCAGCATGATCCGCCGGAACGTGGTGAACGCGCCGGCGCCCAGTGACGCCGCCGCCTCCTCCATCTCGCGGTCGAGCTCGATCATCACCGGCTGCACGGACCGCACCACGAACGGCAGCGTCACGAACAGCAGCGCCATCACGATCGCGGCCTTCGTGTAGGCGATGTTGACGCCGAGCGGCCCCTTCGGCCCATAGAGCGCGAGCAGCGTGATGCCCGCGACGATCGTGGGCAGCGCGAACGGCAGGTCGATCAGCGCGTTGACGAAGCGCTTGCCGGGGAACTCGTCGCGCACCAGCACCCAGGCGATCAGCGTGCCGAACAGCACGTTGATCGCCGTGACGAGCAGCGCGGAGAGCAGCGTGAGCTTCAGCGCGGCGACCGACTGCCTGCTGGAGACCGTGTCCCAGAAATGGGCCATGCCGCCCTCGGTCGACTTCGAAACGACGGCGGCCAGCGGCAGCAGCACGATCAGGCTGAGCCACGCGGTCGCGATCCCGAGCCCGAGTGCCCCGGGGCGGCCGATCGCTGCCGCGGCGCGGCGCCGCGGCAGCGAGGCGGTGAGCGCGTCAGCTGGCAGTGGAGACTCCCGCCGCCTCTTCGATCTTGGCGACCGACCCGTTCTGCGGGTCGAAGAAGTCCTTCATGACCTTGTCCCATCCACCGAGGTCGTCGATGGTGAACAGGGTCTTGGGGTCCGGGAACCGCGAGGCGAACTTCGTCGCCACCGACTCCACGACCGGGCGGTAACCGTGCTCGGCGAACACGGTCTGCGCCGCCGGCGTCCAGAGGTAGTCGAGGAACTTCTTCGCCTCGGGCTTGGCCTTGGTCGTGACCGCGACGGGGTTCTCGATCAGGATCGTCTGGTCGGGCGTGACGTAGTCGACCTTCTCGCCCTTCTGCTGGGCGGTGATCGCCTCGTTCTCGTAGGAGAGCAGCACGTCGCCCTTGCCGCCGGTGAACGTCTGCAGCGCGTCACGCGCAGACTTGTCCTGCACGGCGACGTGCTTGGTGAAGAGCTCCTTGAGGTAGTCCAGCGCCTGCGCGGGCGTCTTGCCCTGCTTCAGCTGCGCCCCGTAGGCGGCCATGATGTTCCAGCGCGCGCCGCCCGAGGTGAACGGGTTGGGCGTGAGCACCTGGACGCCGGGCTTGAGCAGGTCGTCCCAGGTGTTGATGTGCTTCGGGTTGCCCTTGCGCACGACGAACGTCGTGACCGAGTCGGTGACGATGCCCTTGTGCGGCTCGCTGGTCCAGTCGGACGAGACGAGGTTCGCCTTCACCAGGCGCGTGATGTCGGGCGCGAGCGAGAACGCGACGACGTCGGCCGGCAGGCCGGACTCGACCGCGCGGCTCTGGTCGCCGGAGGCGCCGTAGGAGGAGGTGAACGACGTGCCCTCGCCGGCACCCGTGGCGGCGAACTTCGGCGCGAGCTCGTCGTAGACGACCTGCGGGGTCGAGTACGCGACGAGCGACAGCTTCGCGCCACCACCGCCGCCGCTGGCCGTCGCGTCCTTGGTATCGGCAGCACCGCCGCAGCCGGCCGCCACGAGGGCGACAACGGCGACGACGGCGGCGCTGAGCATGCGTGCCTTCACGGAGCCTCCAAAGTCAACTCAGTTAGTCGAGATTGGGAAGAATACAGATAATCGATCTTCCCGGTGGAGATAGTTGCCATCCGGCGCCGCGCTAGCCTGCCCCGTCCCCATGAACTCCGTGGCCGAGACCTTCACCGAAGCCGAGCGGGCCCGCCTGGCCCCGCACTTCACGAACCTCGACCGTCCTGTCTTCGCGCTGACGAACCTGCCCGAGACGGTCAAGGGGGCGCTCTTCGCCCGCTACTCGCGCTACCCGGGGACGCTGCGGCGGCTGTTCCTCGACGAGTTCGCCGAGTCGGTCCCGGAGGGCGGAGTGACCTATGACGACGCCGAGGGCGAGCGCGCGGCGAAGCTCTACGAGACGATCTTCCTGGGCTACGGCGACGACTCGGTCGCGCAGCTCGGCGGCGCGCACATCGCCTGCGAGTGGGTCTCGAACGTCCTGACGAAGGTCCTGCAGCGCCCGCGCCTGGGCGCCTACCTCGAGCAGTCGACGCGCTACATCGCCTACGACGCCCCGATGCCCGGCGGCGGATACCGCTACCACCGCGATCCGGCGCTCGGCCCTGACTACGAGCAGGCGATGGACACGATCTTCGGGATCTACGCCGACACGCTGCCACGCGTCATCGCCTGGGCCGACGAGAGCTTCCCGGGAGAGCCGTCATCCGCGCGCACGCGCGCGATCAAGGCAAAGGCGCTCGACCTCCTGCGCGGCGTCCTGCCCGCGTCGGCGCTGTCGCACATGGGGATCTTCGCCACCGGCCAGACCTACGAGCAGCTGATCCTGCACCTGCTCGCGCATCCGCTGCCCGAGGCGCGCGCGGCCGGCGCGGGGATCCTCGACGCAGTCAAGGCCGTGATGCCGTCGTTCGTCGCGCGCGTCGAGCGCCCCGACCGCGGCGGCGAGTGGGTCGAGTACCTGCGCGAGCGCGACGCCGCGGCGGCGAACTGGGTGCAGCGGCTCGGGCTGGAGCACTCGTCGGAGGTGGACGACCGCCCGTCGGTCACGCTCCTGCACGTCGACGGCGACGAGGACGCGCTGCTGGCTTCGCTGCTGTTCGAGGCCGCGGGCTGCAGTGAGGAGGAGGCGCGCATCCGGCTGTCGGCGCTCGGCGCGGACGAGCGCGCGCAGCTGCTCTGCGACCTGGTCGGCGCACGCGTCAACCGCCGCCACCGTCCGGGCCGCGGCTACGAGGCGCTGCGCTACCGGTTCGAGATCGTCTCGGACTACGGCGCCTTCCGGGACCTGCAGCGCCACCGGATGCTCACCGTGCAGTGGCAGGTGCTGACGCCGCACCTCGGCGCCGGCGTGCCGGAGGAGGTCGAGGCGGCCGGGTGCGGAGATGACTACCGCCGCGCGCTCGAGGTCTCCGCGGGCGAGTGGGAGCGCCTCGCCGCGGCGCACGACGAGCGCATCGCGATGTACGCGCTCTGCCTCGGCTACCGGATCCGCTACGTCCTGGATCTCAACGCGCGCGAGGCGATGCAGCTGATCGAGCTGCGCTCGGGCCGCGAGGGGCACCCGAGCTACCGCGCCGTGGCCCACGAGATGCACCGGCTGATCGCCTCCGTGCATCCGGCTGTCGCCGCGACGATGACGCACGTCGACGACGAGACCGAGCCCCGCCTGGAGCGCATCCTCAGCGAGATGCGAACCCAGGCGAAGCTCGACGCGTTGCAGTCCTGAAAGGGCGTCCGAACCCTTACCGAGCTTCTTCGCCTCCGAGCTGTCGCTTGAGGCGGGCGGACCCCGATCTGAGGCCCGAACGTCAGCGTTCACCCGTTTGACACTTCCGGCGGCTCTGTCGAACCGAAGCAACACTGGGGCGATCTTGGTGTGGGATGCCGTGCATGGCTGGTTCCGCGCTCCTTTTCCCTGGGCAGGGCAGCCACGTGGCAGACATGGACGCCACGTGGCGCGACACGCCGCTGTTCGATCGCGGCCTCGAACTTCTGGGGTACGACCCGTTCGCAGACCTCGGCATGGGGACACGGGTGCAGCAGCCCGCGATCTTCCTGGTCTGCGCGTGTGCCTGGGACGCGCACGACGGAGGCCAGGAGGTCGCTGCCGCCGGGCATTCGCTCGGCGAGTACGCGGCACTGCACGCGGCCGGCGCGCTGACGTTCGACGACGCACTCCTCCTCGTCGACGAGCGCGCCGCCGCGATGCAGGACGCTGCCGCCGCGCAGCCGGGCGGCATGGTCGCGATGCTGGGCGGCGACTCGCACGCGATCGCGGAGCTCGCCCGCAGCCTCGGCCTGACGGTCGCCAACGACAACGCGCCGGGCCAGGTCGTCCTGAGCGGGGCGCTGGAGATGGTCGACACGGCGGTCGAGCTCGCGCGCAGCGACGCGGGCGCCCGCGCGATGAAGCTCGACGTGGCGGGCGCGTTCCACTCCCCGCTGATGGAGCCGGCGGCCGAGCGGCTGCGCGCGGCGCTCGCCGCGACGCCGATCGCCGAGCCGGCGTTCCCGGTCTGGTCCAACGGCTCCGCGGCGCCGTTCGCCGACATCCGCCGCGAGCTCTCCGAGAACCTGCTCCGGCCGGTGCGCTGGCGCGAGACGCTGCTGGCGCTGCGCGCGCACGGCGTCGAGCGCTTCGTCGAGCTCGGCCCCGGCGAGGTGCTGACCGGCATGGTGAAGCGCACGCTCGGCGTGGAGGGCACCGCCGACCGAAGGGCGGTGGTCTAATGAAGGCCGGACTGTTCGGCGTCGGCACCGCCCTGCCGGTCCATC